>NZ_CALXRN010000001.1 GCF_944390595.1 uncultured Brachyspira sp.
CATACATATTAACTTCATCAACAACTTTAACTGAAAATGCTCTATGTCTAGTAATATGATCTTTTGCTGCAGAATAATCTATCGCACTCATAATTTTTTCTTCATAAGAAAAATGGTATGTAGCATAATCAATAGCTCTCTTTAAAATAGCACTAAAAGATTTTTTTACTTCCTCATTTTCAAAATCACTTTCAATACCTATACTATAGAGATCATTTATGATATTCACAAGTTCTTTATGCTGATCATCAATTCTCTTGTATCCTGTTTTGTATTTGTTTTCCCATTTTATACATTTTTCTTCATTTTTGTTTTCTGTATCCATAAATTTCACTCCTATATATTTTTTATGATTTTATATTTTTTGTAAAATATCTATCATTTCTTTAATGAACTCTTTATCAGTTTGCAATATATGATTTAAAAACCATTCCTTCAAATATTTTAACAAACTATTAATAGAATCTGCAGATCCGTTTTCATATAGTTTTACATAATCATATATTTTTTGAGTAAACTCCCTATGATAAGAAGCATGCTCTAATATTCTATTATATTTTATAGCATGCATTATTTTCTCTTCATAATGTAAATGATAGTCTATATAATCTACTGTTTTTCTTAATGCCTTCTTAAAAGCATCTCTTAATTCATAATTCTCTGAATCTTTATTATCTAAACAATCATACAAATCATTGGCAATTTCTATTAATTCCCTATGCTGATCATCTATTTTTTTATAACCTGTTTTATATTTATCTTCCCATATTATATATCTATTACTCATAATATTTTCCTAATATGATAAATTTTCTAATATATTATTATATTAATTTTTTGCTTTTTTTAAAGATGAAATCATATTTATTTGTTAGAATAATCAAATTTTTTTAAAAAAATATTGTATTATTAATATTTTTTACAGAATTATTATATTATTATTCATATGCTAGCCTATAGTATCACCAATAATAGCAAATAAACAAATTTATTCGCACATCTGCTACACTTTAAAGCTAACTTCAGTTCAATTTTTTATTGCTAGCGATAAACTACATAAAAAAGCTGGCAACAATAAATTGTTACCAGCTCTCATTTATTTTTTATTATTGCTAATAAAAATTATTTGACAAGTAAACTTGCTAGAGGCAAATAATATTTAAATTTTTATTATTTTATAACATTATAAAATGCTTTTTATTTATTATTGCTATACTCGTCTACGCCCTATAATAAGCTAGTGAGTAAACTCACTAGCTGGCTACGACTCGATTTCTTGTTGCTAGCGATAAACTACATAAAAAAGCTGGCAACAATAAATTGTTACCAGCTCTTGCTTATTTTTTATATTTCAGCTATTCATTATTTTATAATGTTATAGAAAGCTTTTTTACCTAAGTAAATAGCTCTGTTGCCTAATTCTTCTTCAATTCTTAATAATTGATTGTATTTAGCAATCCTATCGCTTCTTGAAGCAGAACCTGTTTTGATTTGACCAGCATTAGTAGCAACAACTATATCAGCAATAGTAGCATCTTCAGTTTCACCAGATCTGTGAGAAACTACAGCAGTATAGTTATGAGTTTTAGCAAGTTCAATAGAATCTAAAGTTTCAGTTAAAGAACCAATTTGGTTAACTTTAATAAGGATAGAATTAGCAACGCCTTTATCTAATCCCATTTGAAGTCTTTTTACATTAGTAACGAACAAGTCATCACCAACTAATTGAACTTTTTTACCTAATTTTTGAGTAAGTAAAGACCAGCCTTCCCAATCATCTTCAGCAACACCGTCTTCTATTGATATAATAGGGTATTTGCTGCATAAATCAGCATAGAAATCAACCATTTCAGCAGGAGTTAATTCTCTGTTGTCTGATTTATGGAATACATATTTTTTCTTATCTTTGTTATAGAATTCGCTTGAAGCAGGGTCCATAGCTATCATTATATCATCGCCAGGCTTGTATCCTGCTTTTTCAATAGCCTGCATAATTACTTGAAGAGGCTCTTCATTATCTTTAAGAGTTGGAGCAAATCCGCCTTCATCACCAACAGTAGTGCTTAATCCTCTGTCATGAAGTATAGCTTTTAAGTTATGGAATACTTCAGCTACATAACGTATTCCTTCTTTGAAAGTAGGAGCACCAACTGGCATAACCATATATTCTTGGAAGTCTATAGGAGCTGATGAGTGAGCACCGCCGTTTAAGATATTAGCCATAGGTACTGGTAAAGTTTTAGCATTAGTACCGCCTATATATCTGTATAATGGCATACCTAATTCTTCAGCAGCTGCTTTAGCTACAGCAAGTGATACACCTAGTATAGCATTAGCACCCAATTTTCCTTTATTTTCTGTTCCGTCAAGTTCTATCATAGTTCTATCAATTTCAACTTGATCTAAAGCATCCATATCAATAAGTTCATTACAAATAATTTCATTAACATTTTCTACAGCTTTTTGAACACCTTTTCCTAAATATCTTGATTTATCACCGTCTCTTAATTCTACTGCTTCATGTTCTCCTGTAGAAGCTCCTGATGGTACAGCTGCTCTTCCCATAACTCCGCTGTCAAGCCATACATCTACTTCTACTGTAGGGTTTCCTCTTGAATCTAATATTTCTCTAGCTACTATATTATCTATTAAAGACATATTAAAAACTCCTTATAAATTCTCGTTGCATATATAATATAACATAACATATAAATTTCAAGTGAAAAAAATGTACATTTAATTATTTTATGGAATTATATTTAAATCTTCTATTTTCTGATATGGCTCTTCCAATGGCATTCATTATAAGACCTGTTATTATACATATACCAGATAACAATATAAATCCAGTTGCAAGTACGGAAGTAGCAATAGGGACAAAACCTTCCTTGATAAAAGAAAAAATAACCGGAACTCCATAATAAAAACCAAATAAAGCAAAAATACTTGCAATTAACCACCAAAAAATAATTGGCTTCTCAGTCATAAGTAAATAAATTATAAGCCCTAATATTTTAAAACCATCTTTAAAAGTATTAAGTTTAGAAAATGAACCTTCAGGTCTGCTCTTATATTCTGCTTCCATTTCTCCTATTTGTAAACGCATTTGTAAAGCAAATATTGTAAGCTCTGCCTCTATTTCAAAACCTCTAGATGCTGACGGAAAAGTCTTTACAAATCTCTTAGAAAAAACTCTATACCCGCTTAATATATCATTTACATTATTTCCAAATAAAAATTTGGCAAAAGATGTTATCATTTTATTTCCAAAAGAATGTCCTCTTCTATATTTGCCAGCTCTGCGAATTACAGTAACCATATCTAAATCATTATCTATTAAATAATTAACTAATTTAGGTATAGCCGAAGCATCACACTCATTATCACCATCTATAAGTACATAAATATCACTATCTACCATTGAAAATGCCTGTCTAACTACTTCGCCTTTTCCCTGATACATAACTTTCTTTACAATAGCACCAGATTCTTTAGCAATATTATAGGAATTATCAGTTGAATTATTATCAAATACATATATTTCACATTGAGGATAATATTTCTTTATATCTTCTATAACTTGTTTTATAGTAAGTTCTTCATTATAACATGGGATAATAGCTGAAACTTTCATTTATTTCCTCATAAAAGTGCTATTATATTGTTTTTTGCAACAAAGATAAATTTGTTTAAGAAAGTAAAACTTGAGAATATATAGAGTTTGTTTGTTTGTTTGTTTGTTTGTTTGTTTGTTTGTTTGTTTTTCATAACATTTCCTATAATAGTTTATATTATAGCATAATAAGCTCAATAGTCAATTATAAATATAAACAATAATTTATTTACTATTTACAGTTAAATCATGTTTTTCAAATAATCCAAAAAAAGAATCTCTTATATTATTAAAACAAAAAAATCTAAATAAAATATACATCAATGTTTGTATAATTTTTTGTGTTCTAATTAATCTACCATTCATACTATCATAATTTCTATTAAGCCAATCCCTTCCTAAAGGAGAATAAAATGGAAATCCAGCATAAAAAGTTTTAATTGTTTTAAAACCATTATTATTCATAAAATCTTCTATTTCACCTCTTTTAAAATTTCTTAAATGTCCTACATACTTTTCATAATCACGCATTTTTCCTGTAGGTACAGAAACTAAAACATATTTATTGGATATATCAGATATCTTTTTTAATAAAGATGGCCAATCTTCAACATGTTCTAATACTTCAAAACAACTAACTATATCATAATTAATTTTATTTTTATCTATATTAAATACATTCTCTTTTTCAAAAGTAAGATTTTCTACGTTAAAATAAATATTATTTGCTAATTTAATACCTTCTTCCGTAAAATCTATACCTAATACTTTCGCATTATTAAAATATTTTAATAACAGATATGTTTTCTGGCCTTCTCCGCAACCTATATCTAAAATAGAGTTAACTTCATATTTCGGAATACATTTTAATATTTTTTTTACTAAATATGAATGCCATCTTATACCACTTGCATACTTATATCTATCCTCTTGTTCATTATATATTTTATTATAAATTTATAATTATCCATTTTTATACCTTTTCCTTTTTATTTATAAAATAAAAAAGTCATCCATATATTTTTATATATATGAATGCCTTTACAATATAATTAGTTTCTAAATTTAATAAGAATAAGAAGTTATAATTTACCCCCCCATTACTATTTATAGTAAGGTTTTCTTTTTCAAATAGTCCATAAAAAGCATCACCATAGCTTTTTAAAGAAAAATATCTAAATGAAATATAGGCTAAATAGTGGAATATTTTTTGATATATAGAAAAATCTTTTACTACATCTTGAATAAGATTATCAAAGTTTTTATTGGCATAATCCCTAGCAAAAGGACTATAAAATGGAAATCCAGCATAAAAAGTTTTAACTGTTTTAAAACCATTATTATTCATAAATTCTTCAATCTCACCTTTTTTAAAATTTCTAAAATGACCTATATTTTTTTCCCAATCTCTCATTTTTCCAACAGGAACTGATATTAATACATATTTATTAGATGCCATTATCATTTTTTTCAATAAAGTTTCCCAATCTTCAATATGCTCTAGTACTTCAAATGAAGCTATTAAATCAAATTTTTTTATATCACTATTATAAATAAAATTATCAAATTCTTCATTTATAAAAAATAAATTACTATATTCTGAATAATTTTCTTTTGCTAATTCTATACCAGAATTAGCAAAATCTATACCAATAACTTTTGAATTATTAAAATATTTAGATAATATTATAGTATGACTGCCTCTACCGCAACCAACTTCTAATATATTATTCATATAATCTGGATCAATATATTTCAAAATAGATTTTGTAAGATAGAAAAAATATCTTGCTATACCTGAAATAGATTTAGAATGAGAATTTGTTTTTTCTTTGTAAAATTTTTCATAAAAATCTTTGTTATCATTCATTTTATGCCCCTATTATATATTTCTTAAATCATTTGTATATTTTATTTTTCCATAAATTTCAATAATTTATCAAAATTTATATTCCTCTCTAAATAGTTAAAATGATAGTCTCTGCCATTTTTTCCAAGTTTTTCTCTATCCTCTTTAGGCATATTATATATTTTTTTTATATTTTTATAAAATTCTTCATAATTATCACTTTCTGACACAAATCCGCACTTAGCATCTTCAACAAGATTTTTTACTTCACCTGTCATAGATAATACTAAAGGCTTACCACTTGCAATATATGACATGACTCTAGCAGGTATAGTATATTTATAAACCTCTGTATAAACCCAAAAAGATACTAAAACATCAGCCACAGTATAATATTTAACTACATCTTTAGTATCCATAAAAAAACCCTCAAAATAAAAATTATTTAATTGCATTTCTTTAACTCTATCTTGAAGCCAATCTTTAGACATTCCTCCTCCAACAATAATCCAATTAATATCATTTATATTATCATCTTCCTGTAATTTTTTTGCTGTATGTAATAAAACTTCAAAATTTTGTGTAGGATTAATAGCACCGGCATATAATATATTAAATCCTTTAGAAAATTTATTATTGATTTTTTCATCAAAAATAGGCTCTTCATATATTTTTTCACAGCTTTGATGAACTATCTCAATATTATCAATATTTTTATTTATTCTTTTAGAAAGAGTTTCTTTACCGTATTCAGTAAACATTACCAATTTATCTGTATGTTTATAGATAAAATTAGATGAAAAATATAATATTTTTAATAATATTTTATTCTTTATTTTTAAAACAGAAAACAAACTTTCAGGCCAAAAATCCTGAATCCACATTGTAGTTTCTATTCCTTTAATTTTACCAATAATAATTCCAAGAATAGACATATATACAGGTGAAAGCTGAACCATAAATATTTTATCATATTTTCTTAATAATAGAAAAGGAAGTTTAAATAATGAAAATATAGGAAAAGATATAAAATTCATAAAGATATTAAAATTAGTATTTTTACCTCTAGGTATTTCAAAAACTCTAAAAATGTTAACATCTTCATATTTTTCTTTTCTTTTTCTAAAAATAGAATATCCTTTATAGAATTTACCTTGAGGATAATTTGGTATTCCGCAAATAACATCAATATCATAGCCATTATCAATAAAGAATTTTGATATATCATGCATTTTAAAAGGTTCTGGATAATAATGCTGACATATAAATAATATTCTTTTTTTCATTTCAAATAAACCTACTTTATTTTTACTTTAGCTATATATTTAAAGAAATTAGATTTCATATCTCCCATAGCTGAAATATAATGTGTATCAGGATAGTTCAAAGTCATTATTTCATCTCTACCATATAGATAGCTATATTTACCTAAATCATTAAACTGTATATTGATAAATTTTATATTTATAATAATCATCCATAAAACTATGAAAGTAAATATGCATTTTCTTATATCAAAAATATTTCTAGTGTCATAAAAATATTTGATTGTGAAAACAGATAAAAAGAAAAAAGATATTATATTAGTTCTGTGGAAATTCCAATCCCATGAATATCTTATGAGAGATACTAGTATAATAACAAATATAGATACATAAAATATATAATTTCTATTATTATATTTTAATAATAGAAGAAAAAATATTCCAAAACTAAATAAGTAATTATCAAATAATTGTATAAAAGTATACTCATTAATTATAAACTTAAAGCCAGGTCCTGATGCCATGTTTGAAGAAAAATATAAATATATTATTGGAAAAATACTTATTGATGATAATATATTGCTTAAACTAAATATATTCTTTAATTCTAAAAATTTATTTTTATCTATATCAATAAAAAGTTTTATAATCATAAATGGAAATATTCCTATAATAGCATAAGGAGAATATAACATACTTGATAGTCCCAATAAAGCAAAACTATAAGAATTTTTTAGATGTAGAAATATTGCCCCAATAAGCCATACAGCAATAACCTGATTGTATAATAAACTAATATTCTCTATATTATTAGTATACACTGTTAATAACATATTATTTTTATGAAATATTATTTGTTCTGGAAGAGGAGAAAATACTATAAATATTATAATCGATATTAATATATATTTATTAATATTTAAATTAATAAATTGTAATATTAATATAAAAGATATAAATATTCCAAAACTTGTCCATAAAATGAGGAAAATATTTCCTGCATTCATACCAAATAGTTTTCCAAAAATAGCAGGAACTACCCATTGGCCAATATAATATACCAATCCATAATTATTTTCAGAATATATAATAGGCCATGAATAATTTATTAAATCCCTAAATACAGCATTTTTTCCGTTTAGCATATCCCAAGATTGCGGAAATATCATTCCAACACCATATATAGTCATCCATAAAATGAACATTACAGCTGCTATAATTAGCATACATAAATTAATATTATATTCTTCTTTGTAATTTCTAATAGTATCTTTAATTGTTGAATATAAAGCTATAGCTAGAATTATTAAAATAGGTATGGATATATATAGTTTTATCCAAGTTAATACAAAAATAATATATGACAAAATTAAATATATATATCCAATTATAATTATTGTACTTAATTTAAACTTGATATTTTTTCTAAATATATTTGATGATGATAATTTATTTTTTATATACTTATAATTTATAACTAAAAATATCATTACAAATACTATATAATATAAAAATAAATTATATCTTACTTTTAAGATATAGTTTATATTTTCTATTTTTTTATCATCTATTTTTTTATAACTAATAAAATTACCATTTGATGAAGCATAGTTATTATTAATACTAATAGATTTAATATAATTGAAATTAGTTGTTAAATTATAATTAATATAATATACATAATTATTTTTAAAATAATCATAATTATAATTCATAACAAAATCATAACTATACAAATTTATTTTATTAGTATTATTAATTAAATAATTCTCTTTTTCTACATCATTTTCTATACTCAATTTATTTAATTCAAATTTTAAATTATTAATTTCTATAGTTTTATTTACATTTAATTTTATATTATCTAAATATCCATTTCTATTTTTTAGCCCTATTAAAAATAATACTATTATACATATAGTAAAAAATCCTATTAATAATAAATATAATTTTATATAAATGTTTTCATTTTTATAATAGTAGTTTTTTAATAATACTATAGTTTTTACAATAAAAGAATAAATATTTTTATAGCATATAAACACTAGTAATACAATTAAAAAAGAAATGCAATATTTAATTATTTTTAATTTCAAAATATAATTAACATTATCAATTTTATCAAAATCTATTTTTTTGGAAGAAATTAAATTACCAAAAGGACTTCCATTTTCATTAACATTAATTTCATTTATAAAATTATTATCTTGTAAAACTTTATTCGTATCTATATAAACACCATAAATATCACTATGTCTGAATACTTTATTATAATACTGAACTTTAAATCCGTAACTGTAATTAGTTATATTTTCATTTGTAAATATATAATTTTTAATACCTTCTTCATCTAACTTCCCCTCAGTATTTATAAATTGATATTTTATATAAGATAAATTATTTAATTCTAAAGTACGATTTATATGAAAGTTATCAAATTTGAAATCGCCTAAATATCCTACCCTAGTTCTACTACCAAGTATATGAAGCACTATAATAGCTGTAAAAATTATAATTATCAAAGACGCGTATATTTTCAGAAATAGTTTATTATTTTTCATAAACTTTCTCCAAAAACAAATTTGTATTTATGTATAAAAAATATTTTATTGGCATGAGTATAAAATTTATTTAAAAGAGTAAAACTCAAAGTTTCTTTGTTTGTTTTCATATAATTTTCCAATATTACACTATATATGCAGTGTAACATAATTATTCCAAATAGTCAAATAATATAAAAAATACTTTATATTATTTTGACAAAGTATAGTTTATATATATAATACTAATATGAATAATAAGTTAATAAAAATACTTTTATTAATCAGCATGCTTTTTATATGCGGATGTTTGAATTTTTTTACAAACTCTTCCAGCACTAATAATGACGGTATAGATAAAAAATATATAGGAACAT
>NZ_CALXRN010000002.1 GCF_944390595.1 uncultured Brachyspira sp.
GATAAATTTATTTCTTCAAGATTTTCCAAACTATAAATAAAATTCGGTATTTCATCAAAATCATTATACATAAACCAAATTCTTTTTAATGATTTTAATTTAGAAATTTCATCTAAAAATAAATTACAAGGCAAATCATATAAATCAAGCTCTTCAATATTCTCTAATTCTTCTTTACTTCTTGGAAAATTTTGTATTTCTAAATCCGAAGCCCAAGAAATAATTTTATTAAAATCTTTATCTGACAGCATAAAATAAACTATACTAAAAATTTTTAAGTTTGTCAACCGCGAGCTGCTACCGTAGGTATGCTTCGCAGCACCTTCCCGCACGGTATTGCATATTCTTATCAAAAGTCCGCTATACGTGAGGCTGATTACTTATTATTGTACAAATATAAGTTTTGATATTACATTTAAAAATATATTTTGCTACTATGTGCTAATATTTTATATTATTTATAAATTTTAATTACGTTTAAAAATAATCAAAAATTGACAAACTATAGTTGTTTAGGTATATACTAAAATAATTTTAAATTGTCAAAATAATATATATTTCTTAATTTAATTAATAAGATTCTTCACTTCGTCCCAGCTTAATTTATTTATGTCTCCCATAGAATCGCCTACTACAGTATCAATCAGCAAACGCTTTTTATTCTGAAGTTCAAGTATCTTCTCTTCTATAGTACCTCTTGTTATGAGCTTATAATTAGTTACAACGCGTTTCTGCCCTATTCTGTAAGCTCTGTCGGTAGCTTGATCTTCAACAGCCGGATTCCACCATAAATCATAATGCATTACAGTGTCCGCCTGAGTAAGAGTAAGCCCTGTACCTGCTGCTTTAAGGCTAAGTAAAAATATAGGTGCTTCTCCGGCATTGAATCTATGAACTAAATCCATTCTGTCCTTTGTAGCTCCGTCCAAATAAAAATAATCTATTCCTAGTTTCTTGAAAGCCGAACGCATAAGATTAAGCATTCTAGTAAATGAACTGTATACCAATACGCTATGTCCGCCTGAAATAGCTTCTTTTATCATCTCTATAAACATATTAAACTTACCGCTTGTATGACTTTCACCGCGTAAATCTTCATGCATTAGTCTTGGGTGGCAGCATACCTGTCTTAATCTTGTTAATGCTGAAAATATTTCTATATGTGATTGAGCAAAACCTTTACGTTTAACTGTTTCAAATATTTCTATTCTAGCCGCTTCAAGTATAGACATATAAAGTTCTTTTTGATCTTTTGTTAAATCGCAGTAGCTTACAACAGTATGCTTTGGAGGTAAATCTTTTAAAACATCTGTTTTTAATCTTCTTAATATAAAAGGTGCTATTCTAGTTTTTAAATTGTCCAATGCCTCATTTGAACTATCCAAACCTGCAAGTATAGGAGCTTCATAATCTTCAACAAAGTCCTTATGCTTGCCTAAAAATCCAGGCATAAGAAAATCGAACATTGACCACATCTCGCTTATGCTGTTTTCTATAGGCGTACCGCTTAAAGCAAGTCTTTTTAATGATTTTAAACTCTTTACCATTTTGGCATTCTGAGTATTAGCATTCTTTATATGCTGTGCCTCATCAAGTATAAGATAGTTAAACTCATTTTCACTAAGTGCTTTTACATCGCGTCTTAATGTAGAATAAGATATAACTGCAACATCATAATTGCTTACAGCCCTGATTTTTTTCATTCTAGTTTTTAAATTACCTGATAAAACTATAACATCAAGTGAAGGAGCAAATTTTTTAATCTCGCATTCCCAGTTAGCAACGCATGAAGTAGGAGCAACAACTAATGAAGTGAGTTTATTGCCATTTTCTTTTTCTTTTAATATTGTAGCTATAGTCTGAAAACTTTTACCAAGTCCCATATCATCGGCAAGTATACCGTTTAATGACATATCAGCCAATTTTCTAAGCCATTTATAACCTACTAATTGATAGCTTCTAAACTCTCCAACTATATCTTTAGGAGGAGTTTCATCATATTCAACACGCTTTATATTAGCTATGGTATCAACAGCATTATCATCTAAATCTAATTCTATACCGCTGTGTTTCTCAAGCATGTCGGCAAAATAAGGAGCACTGAACATAGGAAGCAAATATCTATTATCCTCTTTCTGTTCTATAGGATTTTCTTTAAACATCTTAGCTATATAATCAATTACTTCTAAATCTATAGGTACGAATGAACCGTTTTGAAGTCTTATATATTCTTTATTTTCAACCTTTACAGCTCTTACTATTTCTGATAAATCATGAAGTTCTTTAACTCCTTCAAATGAAAAATTAATCTCAAAGAAATTAATATCTTTAGTTAAAGAAACTCTCATTTTAAGAGGCTTAACATTCAATTTCAATGATTTAAAAGATTCACTATAATAACAAGTCCATCCTCTATCCTGAAGTGCAGGAAGTATTTTATAACATAAATAGAATATCTTTTCATCATCTGAAGTAGCAAATGTATAGTCCCCTACCTTCTCTAAATATTTTGATAAAGTTCTGCAGAAATATTCTTCTTTTTCAGTATCTCTGTAAATTTCAGTAACCTCATTATCAAACATATTGCTGCTTGTAAACTTTCCGGAATAAGGATCAACTGTAAAAGAACCATATTTAAACTTTATAGTAGAAAATACATTAGTTCCGTCATAATCCAAAAATACCAATGCCTGAGCAGGAAAAGCTAATATATCATTTTCTTTTATATCTTCAGGAAGTTCTATATTATCAAAATCTTTTTTAAGATTAGGAAGAACCCTTGAACAGAAATCTTTTATATAATCTTTTTTTACTACTATACTGTCTTTAAAAATATTCTTTTTTATTTTAGGGTATGAAGGATTAGTTTCATAAAAAATATCTTTATAAAGTACAAAACCGCAGTTCTCTCCGAATGTATAAACTCTATTTAAATCAACATCTTTTATACTTAAATTAAGCAGTAAATCTTTTTCTTCATTATAGTAACTTTCCAACTGTAAATTTAAAATTTCATCGCTGAATGTAATTACCCTGCTTTCAAGTCTTATATTTGGTATATCTTTCAAAAGCAATAAGCATCTATAAGCATCATAATCTTTAAACCATAATTTACCGTTTTCCTGTACATGTTTAGCCTCTGCGTATAAATTATTCAAAAATCTTATTAATTTAGCTTCTGACTTGCTGAAATCTTCAAGTTCTATTACTCTTTCATCATCTTCTATATTCTGCTTATCTCCAATAACACATGAAAATAAAAAGCTTTCAAGCTCTCCTACTCTGAATTCCTTTTTATTTTCTAAATCTATTAATTTTAAGGAAAGTCCTAAAGTTCTTTCATTATTGTTATCACCTCTTAAAGATAATAATACAGATAAACTATAATACTCCCTATAAAGATTATCTCTGTAATTATCCATTAAAGGAGATCTAGTATAATAAAGCCAATCTCTGCGGGAAGGATCCATTATTTCAGATGATTCTTCTTTTTTATTTCTATCTATTCTTTTATTATCGCTTTCTGTAATAACAACGCTGTTTGCTATAGTTTTAATTGATGCTTTTGCCAATTCATCATCATCTCTAGCATGAGCATTAAGATTTAAAAAAGGATTATCATTCTCTTTAATTTTCTTTTTAGACTTACCCCTAGTGTTCATTCTAATAACCTTACTATATTTTTACACATTATTTTAATGGCTTTTATAATAATAGAATTATAAATAAAAGTCAATATTATATATTGTATAAAAAAACATGATTTTTGTTAATATGTAAAAAGGAATAGTTTTTTATATATTATGATAACTAAATTATGTTAATATAGACCAAATTTGATACTATTTCTATAAAAATATGTTATACTATATAATTATAAAAAGGAATGAACCATGAAAAAAATAATCATTTTTTTAACAATTTTTATTGTATGTATATTTTCATACAATATATACGGATATTCATATGATGAAAAAATACAAATGGCTAAAAATTTGATTGAAGAACAATTCTCTAAAAATAAAGATATTTCTGGATATGAAGTAAAACTTGCATATAAAGATTCAAAAATTTTTACTTTTAAAATAGAAATTTCAGGCTGGAACAGTGAAACCTCAAGTATTGATGTATATAAAAACTATATGACTTTTTCGGCAGATGACGGCAGATATATTGCCATTAATGATATAGTAGACATAAATAATCAGAGTTTTGTCAATTTATTCAGAGCAAAAGAAAAACAAGAACAGAAAAAATTAGAACAGAAGGAAAATGATGAAGGTATTTATTATAATGTTGAAGATGTTAATATATCTGACTTTTCTTTCTATATAAAACAAAATGGCAGTATTGTATTCTCATATTATTTCAGCAGTACAATTTCTTTCACTAAAGAAAATATGGAAAGAAGTGAAGTAATGAATGAATATTATGTTGATATTCCTTTCACATTAAATGAAATAAGACCATATATAAAAAAAGGCTCTATAATAGAATATTTATTTAAATAAAATATATAAATATTTAGTATAGCTAAAATATATTTAAATCTTTTAAATAAGTTTTTGCATCATTATATCCCTGCTCTATTCTTTTTACAGCACCTTCTGGAGAGAAGTCCAAAACACCTTGAAAAAAATTACCTAAATCTTTAGAAGGATAAATTTCATAAATATCAACATTATCCTTCTTTTGAACAGGCTTTTTATAATCCAAATGAACAACTATTATATCCGTACAATTTTCATATCTATATAAAGGTTCTATAGGACAATCATCTGTATAACATCCGTCAAGATAGAATTTATCATCAATTTTTTCTGTTGGAAATACAGCTATAAGTGCAGAAGTAGCTAAAAGTATTTTCTTTATCCTATCATTAGAATTACCGTTTAATTTAAAATATTTAGGCTTTATAAAAAATGGAGCATTATACTCCGTACATGATGCATATATATTAAAATGATAATTTGATAAAAGATTAAGATCAATATATTTATCTATAACTTCAATCAATCCTTCTCTTGAGAATATACCGAACATAGAAGATTTATTAATTTTCAAATAATCTTTAATTTTTTTTGGCGTTAGAATTTTTGTTTCTATTTCTTCAGTCCAAACTTTTTGAGCTGCTTCATAATCATTCATAATCATAAGACAAGAATTCAAAGCCCCTACAGAATTACCGGAAATAGCAGAAACTTTATCATAAATACCAGACTCTTTTAAATATTTCCATACGCCTATATGATAAGCTCCTCTTCCTCCTCCGCCTCCTAATACAAGCCCCAATTTTTTCATTTTATCTCCATAAAAATTAGTGAAAAATATATATCGAATAATATATAAAAAAAATAAAATTTCAATAAAAATAATTATAATATGACAAAATTAATTAACATAATATTTTTTATATAAATTCTATAAAGCAATTTTTGTAATTACCGAAAATATAATATAATAAATTTATAATATAATGGAGTGTATTATATGGTACGTTCTTTATGGACAGCTGCAAGCGGTATGAACGGTATGCAGTTCAAAACTGATACTATAGCCAATAACCTTGCAAATGTTAATACTATAGGATATAAAAAAGTTAGAGCTGATTTTGAAGATTTAATATATCAAAACTTAAAAATACAAGGAACTCCTGCTACAGAAGATACTGTAACACCTGTAGGACTTCAAACAGGACTTGGTGTAAAAAGTGCTGCTACACAAAAGATGTTTGATCAAGGTTCTTTACAGGCAACAGGAAATAAACTTGATTTAGCATTAGAGGGAGAAGGTTTCTTCCAAGTATTAATGCCTGATGGAAGTGTTGCTTATACTAGAGATGGTTCTTTCAAAATTGATGCTAATGGTCAAATGGTTACTTCTAATGGATACAGATTAGTTCCAGAGATAGTATTCCCTGAAAATTTCTTAGTAGAGCAAATAAGCATATCAAGAGAAGGTGCTGTTTCTGTAAAAATAGGTGATGAAAATGATCCTGTTGAAATAGGACAAATTACGCTTCATAGATTCATCAATCAGCCTGGACTTCTTTCTATAGGTGATAATTTATATAAAGAAACTATAGCAAGCGGACCTGCTTTTGAAGGAGAACCTGGTGCTAATGGATTCCCAAGAATTCACCAAGGTTTCGTTGAAATGTCAAACGTTAAAGTTGTTGATGAAATGGTTGATATGATAGTAGCTCAAAGAGCTTATGAAATGAACTCTAAAGCAGTACAAACAAGTGATAACTTAC
>NZ_CALXRN010000003.1 GCF_944390595.1 uncultured Brachyspira sp.
ATATATTTTTAATAGAAGCTGTTTCAAGAAGAGAAAAAGAATCAAAAGGAAATTATAAAAGAAGAAAGATTAAATTTTCAGAAGATAATATTTATATTTTTTCTGATGATGAGAAAGAGTATAAAAATATATTATATGATTTTTATTTTGATGATGAAAGTATTTATTTTTTCAGTATACAGGCTTTTTTAGATAAATATTTTGAAAATCATAACAATGATAATGAAAATTTAAAAGACACTATGCAGCAGGCTTATGATAGAGAAAATATACTCCCTTCATACAACATAAAATATAAAAACTCAAAGAATGATGATAAAAAAACTAGAATATATACAAAAGATCATTATCCGCTTTTAAGTGAAATATTAAGGTTAGAAAAAGAAGGAAAAAATTATGGCGAGATAAGGTCTGCTTTATATGGAGATTTAAAAAAAGAAGAATATAAAAAAGAAAAGTATAATGAAAAAATAGATGATAATTTAGAAGAGTATATAAAAAACATATATTCAAAATTTGATGATGTTAAGTTATACGATGAAAGCGATGAAGATATACACCCTGTTATATATTATCATCAGAAATTATATCATGCTCCATTTAAAATTTATGAAAGTTTTGTAAGAAAAAAAATAAATATAAGCGAATATAAATTTTTTATAAGTATATGCAAAGAAAATTTTTATTCGATTAATGAAAAAAGAAAAGAGGAAATAGATTATATTTATAAAAGCTGTAATTATTATGGTTTTGAAAGGCATGATAAAGTTTTATTTGAAAATATAATTTTTGATGAAATAGATTTTAATATAAAAGAAACTTATAAAAAATATATAATTCTTAATGATAAAATAATTTCATTTCAATTGAAAAATAATATTCATATAAAAAACATATCTGAAGAGATTTTAAATATTCTTTATTTTACAGATTATATGGAGCAGGAAGAATATACGGAATTAAAAAATAAAATATCAAAATTAAAAAAATTAGAAATAAAGGATAAAATAATAATAGAATGTACTATAAACTCAGAAGATGAAAAAATAATTTATAATACGGCTAAAGCATTTAAATTTAAAAAAATGAATTATATAAGTCTTTATAAGATAATTAAACTTAACTATGATAACAGCAATTTAGAAAATACATTCAAAGAAAATATCAGTTTAATGAAAAACTATGATAAAATATATAATTTAGTGAAATCAAATCAATAATTTTATTTTACATTTAATACGTTATTGAAGTATTTTTTTATACTCCAAAAATACTTCAATAATATTCCAATACATCCTCACTCTTCTGCTGATTTAAATTAACCATAGGGATATAATATAATAGTTACTAGGGATGACATGTATATATATAAATAATGCTTTAAGGTATGAAGTTAATATGTATATGAAAAAATTAATTTTTATGATGTCCTACATAGGGTTTCAAATGCATTTTTATGTATATTAGGTATTATATATGTAGATATGATATGAAGTATATATAAGGGTAATTATAAAAAAATATAAAAATATTTAGATTAATTTTTTTATATGTTTGGTAGAATATTTCAATTGGCTTTAATAATTGATTTTATTCCTCCAAATATGATATCCTACAGAGGATATCAAATGCATTTTTATTTATATTTGCTATCATATATATAAATGGTTAATAGGAGGGATATATGACTTACAATATATGGTTAATTATAAAGGAAAGGCTTACTCCAATATAGATTAATATCAGTATTTCATAACCTATTATAAAGATTAAAGTCAAATTAATATATTAATATACATTGAATTTTTTGCTGGAGGAATATTATGCCTAAAATAAAATTAGATTACTTAAATTTAGGAGTTATTATGAAAAAAGATAGAATGATTAACCGTAAAATATACCGTGATAACGGCAATTATGTTATAGATTTGCATAACTTTACAGTAAATGAAGCAATAGATTTTATTGACCACACAATACTCCATTATTACTATATAAATAATATTAATTCTCCGTTAGAAATAATATACGGAAGAGGACTTCATAACGGAATTGGACATTCAGTATTAAGAGATCATGTTATAAACAGAATTTATGAATTAAAGAAGAAAGGTCATGTTCTTAAATGGAAGCAGAACAAATGCAAAAAAGGAGGGGCTATAATTGTATATGTGAATGTATGATTATAGATATTATATAAATATTTTAAGGAGAAAAAAATGGCTAGAAGAAATAAAGATAATGAAGTATATGACAACAGCAAAAGAGATGTTAATGAAAAAGACATTATTTATTATATAGCAGGAAAAGAATATATACTTCCAAGCAAGTCAAAAGCTGATAAAAATTCATTTCTGCAAATAGGAGATTTCTTTAATGAATTGATAAGAGATAAGATAATAAATGACGGAGATATAGATTTAAAGATTTTGAGAAAATGGGATGAAAAGGAAATACTCCCTGCATACAGAAAGGCAAAAGGTGCTATTAGAACAGAAACAAGATTTTACAGCAGAGGTCATATACAGATGATTAAAGAAATACTAAGACTTAAAAAGATAGGTTTTGATATATCAGATATAGAGAGGGTTTTATTTTTTAATGAAAGAGAAGATGTTGTTCTTTTGGAGAAATCTATAAAAAATAAGGAAGATTTTTCCAAAATGAAAAAGACTATAAATAACATGGAGGATATGGAAACTAAATTAATAACTCCTTCAATAGAAACAGTAATGCATATTATTAATTTGGATAAATACAAAACAAATGGTAAATGCGGCAAATTAAAAAAAGAACATGCTTCTGTTATTGCTTTTGTAGATATAGTTAAAAAGGCTTGTTCTTCTTATGACGGATGTTCTTTTAATAAATCTTATTTTAAGGAGGAAATGATTAATATAATAGATAAGTATAAGAAATTGCTTTAATACTATTATATATGTATTAGGGGATATATATGTAAATGTCTATGCTTTTTATTTTTATACTATGTACAAAAAACTTAATATTATTTATATATAATATATGTTTTTTGTATGGGTATAAAAATGAAAAATGATAATAAAATAAATATCAATAATGATAATGCTGAATATTTTATAAATAAAGTAAAGCATACATTAACTTCAAAATATGATATTAATAAAAATGATTTAATGTCTATAGGCGAGTTTATAGATTTTCTTAAATGCGAAGGTATAGAAGATGTTACATTAAAGAATATGAGAGATTGGGATAATAAGGGCATACTTCCGGCATACAGAGTTCCTCAGGGAAAATCAAGAGAGGACGTGAGATATTATACCAATGAACATTTGAATATAGTGAAGGAGATATTGTATTTAAAGTCAATAGGTTTGGAAGTGCCGGATATTTATAAAATAATATTTGAAAATGAGGATATTGATATTATTTTTTTGTATAAATCTGTAAAAAATTTGGAGGATTTTAAAAAAATGAAAGATATTATAAAAAATATTGATGAGATGGAAAAGGAATTAATAGTACCTATTATAAAAAATATAAAAAATGAGTTTATAAAAAATAATGATAAAATTGATGAAAGCTATATAAAGAAACTCATATTCAATTATAAAAATGCAGATTTAGACAAAGAAGATATTACTATGCTTTCTTTTATACTAATGCTTTTAAGTGCTTTTTCATCATACAATGAAGAAAATAATTCTTTTGATAAAGTAAAATTTTCTGATTTTATGTTTGATATATTAAGCAAATATTAATTAAGGAGTAAAATATGAGTAAAAAATCTAATCATGAAGCAGATATTTCAAATGCTAATAAAGGTACATCAGGAACGAATAAAACATACGATAAGAATCAAGGCAATAGAGGAAAACAATTAAACCCTAACCAAAAAAAATAACCTAATACCTAAATTTTTTCTCCTAATGGATTTATATATTCATTAGGAGTTTTTATTGTATATGTTTTTATTTTTGATATAATAAAAACATGGAAATAGATTTAATAAAATATATAATACAAACTGATATTAATAATTTTGATGATGACTATATTCTTCCATCATTAAAAACTTTATTAAAAAGAATAGAAATAATAAAGCAGGGATATAATAAAGATATTACAATATATTTGGTTTCAAAAAATTCAGGAACTGTAACTCAGCTAAAAAAAGGAAATTATAAATATATACAAATAAAGTTTTACGGCAATGAATATAAAGAAATCGGAGAGCATAAATACGAAAATAATATATTAAATTTTGCAGATAAAAATAAATTATGCTTTTTTGAAATAGGTGCATTTTTGGATTTATTTAATATATTAAAATCATTAGAGCAGAAGCAATGTTATAGCTTTTTTATATATAATAAAATAAACGGCATAATTGACAGAAGCAAATTATTGTATTTTGGAAAAAAATACAATAATATTGATGAGGCAGTAATAGAAAAAGATGAATATATAACAGATTTAATTATCAAAGAAAGAGAATTAAAAAGATTAAAAAAGATTCTTCAGGAGTATTATAATTCTAATAAATCTGGAATACTTCCTTCATACAGATTGCAAAAATGTAATGATGATAACAAAAAAAGTATGAGATATTATACTTTGGAATCTTTAATTATTTTGGATGAGATACTTAGAATATATAAGAATATTAAAGAGGATACTTTTAATTTTATAAGAAATATAAGCTACTTAGAAGATACTAATGATATAAAAGATGAATTATTTGATAAAAGAAAAGTTTTAAAGGCATTAAGAGAGAGCGGATTTATTAAAAATAATTTGTATATAGAAAGTATTTTAGAGGAATTAAATTACAATAACAAGGATAAAGAATTCAAAGAAAGAATAGAAAATATAAAAAATACTGAATTAAAAAAATTATTTGACATTGAAGATATAGAAAATATAAAGAAACTCTATAATATAGAAGATCGTAAAAATTATATAGAAGATTATATTTTTATACTGTTTAATAATATAAAAATAATGATTGATGAATATAAAAACATAAAAGATGATGATAAAAAAATAGAATTAGAAAATAAAATTATCGATTATGATTTGCATTTCTTTTATTTTAAATTTGTATTAGATTATATATTTATAGTAAGCGATGATATGGAAATATATAATAATTTATATGATTTATACAGATATAAATATTTTTATTTAAAGAAAGATAATATAAATTTTTTTGAGCCTATATATAAAAAACATAATTTAAAAAATTATAAATATCCTTTCAATTTTTATATATCTTTTTATGAAGATTATGTATATAAACATTATTTTGATGAAGATATAGAAGAAAAATATAAATATATGTTAAAAGAAAAAATAGAGAGTATAATACTTGTAGAAGATGATTATAATTATCTATATTTGTATTATGATTTTTTGTTTTTTCTTTTATATTATACATTAATAAATAATGACTATGCAATTGAAAGATTTAAAAGGGGTTCTCTCAAAGCAGAATATACTAAAGATAATTTAATGGTTCTTGATTATTATTCAAGATTATCACCTGATGGATTATTAAATGATGTTAAATATAATATAAAAAAAATAAAATTTATATCTGATATAGTTTATTTTTCTAATATAAAAAAACATCATGTTCAAAAATTAAGAGATGATATTATAAAGTTAAATAAAAAAATAGATTATATTAATAATATTATTAATGATTATGATATTATAGATACTTTAGATTATTTATATAATGATGAAAATATTAATGAAAATAAAGAAATTGAAAAAATAGAGTCGGTAAATTTTCCTTTTAATAAATTTGAATGCAGAAAATATTTTGATGAGAATGTATCGAAAATTATGGAGATATATAATTATCAATCAAAAAGAGATGAAACATTCAGACTGTTTTTTAATTTTGCAGTATATGAATTTAATATTGATAGAACTAATTTTGAAATGATTTATAAATATATTGATGAAATATTATTTAGTATAAAAAAGGTTAATAAATTATGTAAATTATACTCTTAAACTTTATTTAAGAGCATAATTTATTCACACTGTAAATAATTTTATTTTAATTTCTTTATTAATTCTTTAGCAAAATAAGGCAAATCATTAGGGCATCTTGAAGTAATAATGTTTCCGCATACTACTACAGCTTCATCTTTATAATTTGCTTTGGCATTGATTAAATCATCTTTTATAGATATATAGCATGTAGCTTCTTTTCCTTCTAATACATTTGCAGATATTAAAGTCTGCTGTCCATGACATATTGCAGCTATAGGAAGATTATTATCAACAAAATATTTTATTATTTTTTTTACATCTTCATTTCCTCTTATAGCCTCAGGTGCTCTTCCGCCTGGTATTATAAGAGCTTTATAATTTTCAGGATTAACCTCTGAGAAATCTAATTTAGCTTCAATTTCAAAAAAATATTCTCCGGATATAGTTCCTTTTTTTAAAGCAGCAATATCAACTTCTATGCCTTCTTCTATAAGTCTGAAATAAGGGTAAAATAATTCTGAATCTTCAAAGAAATTATCGCTAAGTATTAATGCTTTCATTTTTTATACTCCTTAAAATTTTATGTGCAAATATAATATTATATTATAATAATTTTTCAATTATAAATTTATGAATAGACTTGTTATAAATAATAATTACTATATAATAAATATTATAATTATATAAGAGGTTAAAGTATTATGAGTAAAAAAATAACAATAGTTCTATCAATTTTATTTTCTTTTTTTGTGTTAAGCTGCAGCAATTCCAGCGACGGTTCAACATCTGCAAGCCAAAAACCTGAAGAGATAAAGCCAAGCAAGGGAATTACTAATTATATAGGCGATTGGAATGCTTCATTTGCTAATAATAAAAGTTTTGATATTAATATAAAATTAGAATCTGATATGATGTATAATAATTTAAAAGTTTCATCTATAGAAGATTTAGGAAATGATAAATATAAAATGAATATAGAATCTGATAAGCCTTTTTCTGTTTCTGTAAAATTTCAATCCGATACAGAAGGCACTATTGAAGATGATTCTCATGGTATAGGAACCATATCAAAAAAATAATATATCAATAATTAGAGATTTTTTTAATTGTTCTCTTCTTCGTTATCTTCCTCTTCATCATCATCTTCTTCAAGTTGGGCACTATTAACAAAATCTCTATTTAAAAAGAATAAAGCTATTATGATTTTAAAATAAGTGTCAAATATATATAAAGATATTGAAGAGATAAAATAGTATAACAAACCTTCTTTTGTATCTATAGGAGCAGAAGGGAAAGTTATTAAGAAAACTGTTTTGAATATAAATATAAAAGATATTATAAAGAAAGCTTTGAAGAAATTAGATTTGATTAACTTATATGAATATTTTAATGCATCTATTCCCCAAGTATGCCTAAGAGCACAAATATTTTGGGAAAACATAAATAATACTATTAATATTATTCCTGGTATTATAAAGAATGTTAATCCCATAAATATTATAATCGCAGATATAAATAAAGTAACCAATGTAGGAATAAGCATGCTGAAGCTTTTTATAATAGCCCAAGAAGCTGTTTTTCTTTTTCTATAAATTAATCCTTCTACAAGAAGAGATATGGCTATAATAGATATAGTATCTAAAATAATAGATAAAATAATATTTATATAAAAACCTATATTAACTTCATTTTTAAACCAATTTATTAATTGCTCCAAAGTGGATATTTTTTCCGGATCAAATATAGTAGGAGGAAAATATACTGTAGTTAATATTAAAGGCATACCGCATATAAAACCTACTATTATAAAGTTAATAAAATTTACTCTGAGCATAGAAAAAGAAATCGTAAATAAATCTAATGTTTCTAAATCATTCTTTTCAAGCTTCCTTCTTAATGAAAACATAAAATTCCTTTGAATATAGTCGATTTTTATTTTAACCTATAGCAGTTAAAATTACAAATTAAAATTTTACTTAAAAAAGCTGAACTTTTTAAATAAAGTTCAGCTTTATTTATTATATTTTTATTTTTTATTTAGCATTAATAGCATCAATTATTTCAACACATTTCATATACATTCTAGGAATATGGAAAGGTCCTTTATACATATTTCCTTTTAAGTCAGTTGATATTGTTCCGTCTCTGTGAAGATATCCGAACCATTCTCCGTATTCTGTATCAATGAATTTTTTAGTATATTCTTTAACCATATCATGCTTTTCTAAATATTTATCATCTTTAGTGAAATAGTAGCAGTATAAAGCAGCAATAGCAGCTTCAGTCTGAGGCCACCAGAATTTCATGTCATGGTGATATTCGCTTTTAGCTTTTCCAAGTACATCCATATATTGAATAATACCGCCGTACTCTTTATCCCAGCCCCATTCCCACATCCAGTCAAATATTTTAACACCTAGGGCTTTTAATTTTTCATCATGATTTCTTTCTATAGCTTCTCTTAATATGAACCAAGAAGATTCTATAGCATGACCTGGATTTAATAATCTTCCTTCAAAGTGATCCTGCAAAGTACCGTCAGGATTGCATTGTTCAAGTACTGCTTTTTTCTCTTCATATAAAAATAACTGTATATTAGAAAGCAGATTATCAATGTATTTATTGTAATAATCTTTATTTTCGGGATCGGCTTTTCTTAATTCCTGAACAGTAGCAAGCATTATCATAGGAGGTCCGAAAGCTATAGTAGGTCTGTTTACAGCATCAAATTTTGGTATTAAAAGATTTTCTTTTTGGTATCTGTCGATATTATCAAGTATTTCTCTTGCCTTTTTAACATAGCTTTTATCTCCGCTTGCTCTTGAATATGCAGCCATAGCAACTAAGCAGAATGTTTCTGAAAAGTAATATCTTAATCTTTTTATTATAGGCTTTCCGTCTTCTGTAACTCTGAAATACATTCTTCCGTCGCCTGATTTATCAAAACAGTATTTTTCTAAAAAATCTATTCCTGATTTTGCAGCGTCAATATATTCCTGCTTTTTTTCAAAGTCAGCATATAGAGTAGACAGCACCCAAGCAAATCTTCCCTGAAACCATACGGATTTATCTGTTTCTATAAGTGTGCCTTTTCTATCTAATGCAGTGTAGTATCCGCCGTGTTTTTTATCAAGTCCGTTTTTAAGCCAAAATGGTATAATATTTTCTTTTAACATCTTAAGATACTCATTTTTTACTTCATTTAAATTACTCATATAAAAATTCCTTAAGATTTAATTAATACAATATGTTCATATTAACAGATTGATATTATAAAAGCAATAATAAAAAAAAATTTATACTGTTTTATATTTGACTATTTTTTAGAAAACATATAAAATATGTTAGAGTAATCAAACAAAAATAAAGAGGATAATATGGTAGCTTTGGAATTAATTGATATAAATGATACAGTATACAATATATGCAGCAAATACCCAAAACTTAAAGAGGCTTTATATGGATTAGGTTTTGATAAGATAAAAAATCCAATAATGTTTAATACAGCGGCAAAGATAATGAGTTTAAAATCTGCTCTTAAATTAAAGAACATTAATTTTGATAAATTAAATAATAAGTTTAATGAGTATGGTTTTGATTTAAAAAAAGACTGTATTTTAAATTCAAATGAAAGAAATGATATATTAAAATCTCTTATAGTAAAGCTTCATAATGGAGAGAATATAGATTCAATAAAAAGAGAGTTTGAAGATAAATTGATTAAAGTATCGGCTGAAGAAGTTCATAATGCTATGCATGAACTAGTTAATAACGGCATGAGCATTGATGAGGCTAAGCGTTTTTTCTATATTAGAACATTACTTTTAAAAGATGCTATGGATAATTCCAATATTGAATATGATTATGAAGCTGTAGTATTATTTAAAAGTGAAAACAGATATATAGAAGATTTATTAAAGGATAATGATATTTTATATTCTGAACTTTACAATAAACTTCATGAACATTATTCAAAAAAAGAGAGTTTATTTTTTACAGCTTTAAAAAGATATGGAAATGATGAACCTTCAAAAGTTATGTCCAAAGTAGATAGAGATATTTTAAATAAGTTAAATTTAATAATCAAAAACAATGATTTTGAAAGTATGAAAGATTTTAAAAATAATATTTACGATATGATATTTAAAGAAGAAAATATTTTGCTTCCTCTTTGTGCTTCTGTACTTTCAAAAGAAGATTTTGATAATATAGCTGAATATTATAAAGCCAATAATTAATTACCCTAAAATATAATTTTTTAGAATAGTTAGTATTTAAAATAATATTAACTATTCTTTTTTATAATTAATTGACTAAAAAGATATATACTATATAATTTGTTTATAATAAACAGAGATTAATTTATGAAATATGATAAAAATAAAAAAGATTATACAGAAATAGAAGAAGATGATGTAGAGATACTAGGAGAGGACGGAATATATAGAAAATATAAAGTTTATAAAGATTATCAGAGAAAAAAAGAAAAGAAGTTTATATATTGGATACCTTTTATTTTAGCACTTATTTATACTCTATCTCCTATTGATTTAATTCCAGACAGAATACTTATAGGAAAATTAGATGATATATTACTTCTAGGTATAACTTTTTATTATGCTTTAAAAAGAGCAAATTTTTCTTACAATCCTATAATCAATATTATTATAAGAAATATAATATTATCCATAAGTATTACAGGATTTGTTATGATGATTATAATATACTTTTTGGCAGTATTTTTATAAGGAGGAATCTTTTATGAATAGAATATCATCAAGCAATATAACAAAATTAGATGATAATGAAGTATTTGTATTTGGAAGCAATACTCAAGGAGCACATGGGGGAGGGGCGGCAAGATTTGCTATGAACTTCGGTGCTGTATATGGTCAGGCATTCGGGCTTCAGGGTAAGACATTTGCCATACCTACTGTTGATTATACAAAAAGCGGAAAGATGGCAGTATCAGAAATAAAAAAATATGTTGATAAGTTTTTAGCTTTTACTTTAGAGCATAAGGAGTTAAAATTTTTAGTAACAGAAATAGGATGCGGTATAGCAGGTTTTAAAGTTGAGGAAATGGCAGAGCTTTTCAGAGAGGCTTTAAAAGATGAATATGATAATGTTTATTTGCCTCAAAGATTTTTGGATTATTTAAAAAAGTGAATTTTTATAGAAAAAAAAGCACATTTTTATAATTAATTTGTTATATTTTAACATATACAAAACATAAGGATATAAAAATGAAAACAAAAATATTTATATTATTTGCGGTTTTAATATTAGTTGTTTCATGTGCTAAAGATAACCCTTTAAACTCATCAAATAACAATAATAATCAAATTACAATTGCAAACTATGAAGGTACATATACAGAAAAAGCAAAATATACTACAATACCATCTGCTGGACCAGCTACAGAAGAAAATGTAAGCTTAATAGTCAATAAAGATTCTACAGTAACATTTAAAACTACTTCAAAAGAATTTACTTTTAATAGTGTTTCAAAAGAAGATGATAAAAGTTATAACTCTATGAAAACTGAAGATGGTTCTACATTGATATTCTCTTTGATATTTGATGGAAATGGAAATGTTAATTTTTCTCTTATTATACAAGATAATAATACTGGAACATCTGAAATATATTCATCTGATAAATTGACAAAGACGGCTTCTTAATATACAAGAAAATTTTTTTATTATAATAACTTCTAAAAAAGCCCATGTTTAAATAACATAGGGCTTTTATTTTTATTTTCTATTTTGAACCTATTTAATTTATAATATAAATTTATGTATAAAAATTGTAAGCTAATTTATATAAATAATTGTGAAGAGTTTAAAAACAGCACATAAACTTAGGGTATGCTTCCTATACCGATTACTAATATTAGTACAGTTCGTATATTTTATTATTATATATTAATTTAAAACAATATTTAAAAAAATTAAAGTGTATTTCATATATACAAAAATAAAGCCCATAGAATATAATTAAATATTATTCTATAGGCTTTAATTTATCAACAATTTTATTTCTTTTAATTTTATCTTTTAACAGCTTTATTGCCGCCTTCTTTAGAGTTCATTAATGCTTCTTCTGCTTTCATCATGCCGGCAGTTTTTTCTGTTTTATTCAAATTAGCATTATCAACTTCAGAAACTTTACTCTGAGTAGCTGTATTAATTTCTGATTCATAAGCAGCTTTTAATTCACCGAATTCATTATTAGGCTTATCTCCGTTTTCATCTTCAGCAGAAGGTCTTGTAATTATTCTAGCTTTATCAGCTAAAGAAGATTCAAACATTTTTACAGCCTCATCTTCGCTTTGTGCTTCTCTTACTTGAGAAACAGCAGCAGCTTCAGAAGCCATTAAATCTCCGTTTGAATGTACTATCATTACATCTTCCGGACGTACTGTTATAAGTCCGTTATCGGTTCTAACAGCAAGTGCAACTCCTGTATCATTTTCCATAACCATTTCTACCGGTCCCAAGAATCTGTTTCCTGCCTCATCCATAACTTCTACGCTTTTTCCTAGCATAGAATATCCTGTTTGGCTGGAATAAAAAGTTTTCATAGATTCTAAGTTTTTATTTACTTCAGTCATCTGCTCAACAGAAGAGAATTGTGCAAGCTGTGCTATCATATCTCTGTTATCCATTGGAGCCAATGGGTCTTGGTGGCTCATTTGAACTGTAAGAAGTTTCAAAAATGCATCTTTTCCTAAAGAGTTCTGAGTAGGATCTCTTTGGAAATTATGCTGTAAATTGAAAGCACCAACTTCCTGTTTTAATATTTTTATTTCCTTATCTGACATTTTTAAAGCGTCTGCTGATATCATCTTTTGCTCTCCTTATATTAAATAAGTAAATTCAATTTTCTTTCCGGAACTATGTAATTCTTTATATCGGCATTTACTTCTTCTGCATTATCATTGTTTTCAAAATTAAATCTAGTTCCGTTATTGTTTAACTCTTCTCCGAACTCTCCGTTATTAGGCATATCCTGTCTTAACATTACATCAAAACCTTCTATATTTATACCTATTTCATTTAATGAAGATATAACAGTATCCAAGTTCTTAGTAAATATATCTTTAACTTCGGCATTATCTACAAATATTTTGCCTACCAAGTTATCGCCGTCCATATTAATTTTTAATCTTACTTTGCCCAAATGCTCTGGGTTTAGAGTCATTAAAACTTCGCTTTTTCCATTAGCTAATGCAACCTGCGCCTTTTCAACAAGTTTTCCCATTAAATCTTGGAATTTTATTATGCTGTCTGATAGGTTAGGGCTGTTATGTGTTTTAGATACATTATTATAATGATTATATCCTTTTAAATTAGCACCTTCTGCAGAATCTTTCATATTAATGATAGTGAGCTCTGCACCTTTATCATCAGATATAGTGTTATTTACAGAACTTACAGTATTATTTTCTGCATTTTCTTTATTATATCTGTCAGCATATTTATTTTCTGTATTCATATCAATAGATGCTTCAGCCATTTGAGTATTATCATTTTGAATCATTATATCAGCATTATTGATTTCTTCTTTGCTGTCCTCTTTATTCAAAGCTATTTTTGCTTCTTTATTAAGAGAATCTTTATCTATATCTTTAATTTTTACATCATCTTTTACATTATCGTCAGAAGTAATTTTTTTATCTTTTTCTTCATCTTTGGCATCTATCATGTTCTTTAGATTTTCCAAAGATTCTATTAAATCAGCCAATTCTTTTTTATCTTCTTCATCTAATTCTTCAGCATTGATGGATTCTATTTCTTTTTTAATATTTTCAATTTCTTCATTTTTGATATTTTCTTTTTTATCTAATTTATCAGCCTTAGATACTAGATTTTCTCTGCTTATATTTTCTTTTTTCTCAATTTTTTTATCAGCATTGGCAATATTAACATTTTGCAAAGCTGCTTTGGCTTTTTCTAATTTGCTTTTTTCAGAAATGTTTTCTTTTACTTCTTTATTTTCTTCTTCATTATTGCTTTTATTAACTGCTTCATTTTCTTCAGATGAAGAGGCTTTTTTACTATCTTCTGTATTTTCTGCTTTTCTTTCTTTTACTTCAGAATTTTCTGATTTTTCTTTGATATTATTATTATCAGAAGATTTCTCAGTATTAATATTATTGCTGTCAGAATATTGTTCTTCTTTTGCTTCAGGAGAATAATCATTATAGTTATTGTATTCTTGATAAGAATTTTCTGTATGATTATTAACTGCCTTATTTGAAACACTTGAAGAATAAAGTTCTTCGCTTTGAGTTTTATTCAGCATTTTAGCAAAAGAATCATCATAACTATAATTATTTAAGCTGTAAGTATTGTTATTAGATGAAACATTGTTATCAGCAAAAGATAATAAATTACCCAATCCGTTTATCATAATTTACTTCCTAATTATTAATTTACTACTATATTAATATTCGGAAGTATAAAAATTTACTTTATCAAAAAACTGTATTATGTTTACAAAAAATTATATGATTATTTGAAAATATTATAATATTAATGGTTTATATTTTAATTTTTCGGCTTATTTTTCAAAAATACTTGTTTAACTAAAGGGTGGGCTGGCGGGATAATATTCATGCTTTACAACACATATAAAACAAAGCATGGTGAAAAAAATTAAATTAGTATATTGATTTTTTTTATTGGTATGCTATAATTTTAGCACTTAAAAGTTCTTTTAAATGCGGGCGTCGTATAATGGTTATTACCTTAGACTTCCAATCTAAAGATGACGGTTCGATTCCGTTCGCCCGCTCATTAGTATTCTCTATTTTATTATTTTCAAATATTTTTGGTTTTATTTTTTAGATTGCTTTATTTCATTATTAAATCATGGAGTTTTTCCTTAATATGAAAAATAGTTTGATGTTTAAATTTTTAAGTATATTTTCTGTATTTTTGCTTGCAGCTTTTTTATTATTTTATTTCATATATAAACCAATATATAAATCAAAATTTTTAAATGAAAAATATTTCCAGACTTTAAACTCAAAAAATGAAGCTGAAGGCTCTATAAGAGAAATAAAAAATACTGTTAATCTAATAGTAAATAACCTTGAAACAAACCCAAGTCTTGAAAATTTCGGAAATTTTATAACTAATATACAAAAATCAAGTTCTGGATATTTAAATATGTATTTCGGAGATACTGTTCCATATTCAGAGGGCGGAATATATATAAATACATTAGAAGAATATCCCCGTACATATAATCAAACCTCAAGGCCATGGTATATAGATGCTTTAAAAACAGGCGATATAATGATAAGCGATCCGTATATAGATTTTGCAGTTAACGAATTAACAGTAACTTTCAGTAAGGCAATATATACAAATGGAAAGTTAAAAGGGGTATTTGCAATAGATTTCATTGATATGAACAGAATAATGCAGGAAATAAAAGATACTTTCAAAGAGGAATTCTATATTGTATCGTCAAATGGAATATATATGACGCATGAAAATACCAATTATATATTAAATGAAAATAATAATTTGTTTAATGATCCTCTTTTTGCTGGTTTTAAAGGAGATATTGCTTCTCATGTAGGAGAGGTTAAAATATCAGGCAATCAATGGTATGCTATTCAAAAAACATCAAATGCACCTTGGTTTTTGGTATTCAAAGGAGATGCTGGAGAAATTAATAATCAATTTATAATGTTAATGCTTGTTGTATTTATAATTATGATTCTTATATTGTTGATTGAAGGAGTGCTTGTTTATAAGATAGTTAAACCTTTAAGAAATACTATAAAAATTATAGATCTTATGAAGGAAGGAAATTTTAACAGTGTATTCAATAAAGAAGATTTAGCTTTGAAAGATGAGTCAGGACATTTAGTTAATTCTGTTAATGAAATGCAAAATAAAATATCTTCAATAGTAGCTGAAATAAAAAATAATATATCTTCAATAAATAATTCAAGTTCTCAGATATCAAATGGTATAGATAATTTATCAGACAGAACATCATCTCAGGCATCTGCTATAGAGGAAGTAAGCAGTGCTATAGAAAATCTATTTTCTTCTATATCTGAAACTTCAAATCATACAAACGGTGTAAGAGATATGAGCAATAAAGTGGCTGAAGCTACAAAAAAAGGTGTAGATGCTGTTACCCAGATTTCAAATAATATGGCGGATATATCTCAGTCAAGCAAGGAAATATCGGATATAATAAAGCTTATACAAACTATAGCATTTCAAACTAACATACTAGCTTTAAATGCTGCTGTTGAGGCTGCCCGTGCCGGAGAACAGGGTAAAGGTTTTGCTGTTGTTGCTTCTGAGATAAGGTCTCTTGCTCAGAATGTTAATGATGCTGCCGGAAAGATTACAGACATAATAGAAAATACTGTTACAAAAATAGAAGTAGGAGATGAATCTGTAAGACATTCTATTGATATGCTTTTGAATATAGAAAATTCTGCCAAAGAAGTATCTGATGTACTTATGGATTTATGCAATTCTGTTTCTCAGGAGGAAGGAAGTGTTAGAGAAATTGCTATTGCCATTAATGAGCTAAACCGCATAACGCAGGAAAATGCTGATTTAGCAAGCAATAGTGCTGTTTTGGGAAGAGAAGTTGCTAACGGTACAGAAAATGTTTATTCAGAGCTTGAGTATTTTAAATTGATTGTTTAATACCATTATGTTTATAAGGCTTGATTTTCATTTAAAAGTTTATTATTAGTGAATAAATTTTTTTTATAAATTGTTTACAATTCTGTTATATATGGTATCATTTAATAGATATCTTTATATATACTTATAAATTTTGTATATAGAAGATATATAATTTTTTCGATAATTGTAAAGGAGGTACTTATGTATAATATAATAGATTTAGCTAGATTTGTAATCAATAAATCTATAGAAAAAAGAATAGAATTAAATATTACAAAATTACATAAATTTTTATACATTATATATGGTACCTATTTAGTTAAAAAAGATATACCAGTATCATCAGAAAGTCCTTCATGTTTTAGATATGGGCCGATTTTTAAATCTGTTCAAAGAGATTATAAAAAAAATATCCTTAACATTGAAGAAAAATATAATTTTATAGATGAATTAAATAATGATACTTTTTTAAATGCTGTTGTGGAAAGTGTTTTAAATG
>NZ_CALXRN010000004.1 GCF_944390595.1 uncultured Brachyspira sp.
ATAATGATTTTGAAGTAATTTATAAACAATTAGATACAATAAATGAAGTTAATGATTATCAGAAAAAACTTGATATAAGCGGACTTGTAGGTAATGAAAATAAAAGTAAATTCTTTTCAGGTTATGCCTATGAAAAGCCTTCAAAAATAATGTCATCAGTTTCACTAAAAGCAGGTACTCCTATATTCGATGATGATATTAATACAATGGTTTTAGGCAAAGACTTGGGAGAGTTTTTTAATCTTAATTATGATGAAGAGCCTTATTTAAATTTAATGACAGATTTCGGAGAAGGTATAAATTTAGGTTCTTTAATGGCTGTAGGTTCAATGTCTTTAAATAATAGAGCTGCTGATGCAATTACAATATATAGCCCTCTTAATGCTGTATATGAAGTATTTGGTCTTGAATACGGCAATGCTCATAATTTACTCGTATATTTAAAAGATTATAAAAAGGCAGAAGAAATAAAAAATAATCTTAATAAATATTTTAATGAAAACAATTTAAATTATGAGGCTAAAGATTGGAAGGATTTGAATGCATTTTTACTTTCGGTTATTGATATGAATACTAATAATTATTTGATAGCATTATTTATATTAAGTATATTAGTATTTGTTTCAGTTATGCAGATGCTTACAACAAATTTTTTAGAGCGTTTAAATGAATTTGGTACTATGCGTGCATTAGGAATAAATATAAAAAATGTAACTTTGCTTTTATTTTTGGAAATTATTATAATGGCGGTATTGAGTTCTGTTATTTCAATAATTATTTCTTACAGTGCTTCTAGTATATTAAATGCTTCAAATTTTATAATGAAATTTCCAGGTGCTACAGACGGCTATCCTTTAAGTTTATTATTAACATTTAAAGATACTGTTTTAATATTTGCATGGGTATTATCTGTATCAATATTAGCAGGTATTTATCCAATAATAAAGGTTATTAGAATGCCTATAATAGAGGTAATAAAGTATGTGTAAAAAAATAATAAAAATTTTATTAATAATAAGTGTTTTATCTTTTAATTTGTATAGTCAGAATATATTTGATGATTTTGTTAAAATTTATAACAGAGACGGAAAAAGTTATAAGATGTCCGGAACTTTTACTGATATAAAAGACGGAAAAAAAACTGTTAATAATTTTGATATGATAGTAGGAAAAGATTATAAATTGATGTATTTAAAAAATAATAATACTCTTTTTCTTGCCAATAATCAGGGATTTTTTGTGCAGTCAAGGAATCAGGTTTCTCCTTTAAAAATTTCAGGAAGCTATGTTGTTACAGGTGCTGCCAATATGAATGATTTGATGTCTATAAACTTTACATATGATTATAAACTTGATAAAGTTGTGAGTAATGAAGAAGTAAATTTAGTAAAGAAAAATAGAAGCGTTCCTTATGCTAAGGCTGCACTCAAAAAAATTGCAGGCGGATATAGTATAGATTTTTTTGATAATAGAGGAAAGGTATTGAAAAGAGGTGTATACAAAGTAAGCAGCAATTATTTTAATGATATGGAATTTTATAATTTGATTATTAATACCAATACAAGTACAGTATGTAATATATCAAAAATAGAACCTTCAAGTTCGTCAAGCTCATATTTCAGAAGCGAGAATATGAAAATGCTTTTTAGTTTATTTAAATGATAATAAAAAATTTGGTATATATTAAATAAATGTATCGTATAAAAATATATTTAACATTTTTTATATTTGCTGTATCATCTATAGCATTTGCTGATATAACACCTAAATTCGGTATAAAGAACAGTTTTAATTATATAGATTTAAAAGAGAGTGAATATATCCCAAATTCAATATTAAGTAATGATACTTATTTTTATCTAGGTTTTGAGTATCTTAGTAATAATTTTTATTTTTCATTCAAGCCGGCAGTTAGAATATACACTAAAGACAATAGAGAACTTATTTATGATAACGGCAGTCTTATAAAGCAATATGATAATAAAGCTTATGTTTCTTTTAACTTTGATGAAATACAATTTAATTATATAAATGAAATTTTAGGCTTTTATATAGGAAAGAGAAAATTTCATTTCGGAGAAGGTTTCAACAGACAATATATGTTTGTAGGTGAAAGTGTACTTTATAATGATTATGATGCTTTATATAATACAGAGCTTAATTTTTATCAGGGAAATATAACTCATTCTATAGGATTCATTACAGACACTAAATCAATAGATTTATTAAAAGAGCCGAACTATTATACTTCTTGGTATTATTTAAAATATTCTTCATCTCATTTGGGTTTAATGGGTATAGCAAAATACACCTATGATTTACAAAAGAAAAATAATTTAATGCTTGGTTTTGAGACTTCATATATATTTGATATAGGCTTTAAACTTTATGGAAATGTTACTTATAATATTTTAAGCAGCAATGATATAGGAAAAAGCCTTAATGATATAAAAAGTTTATTAGGTATTAATTATACTTTTCTTTATAATTATGATTTTATACTTAGTCCTTATGTAGAATATTTTTATGAGGATAGTCATTCATTTTATTCTGTAGGGCTTTATTTATCTTTCCTTAATAATTTATTTAATATAATAACTTATTTCTCGCATTCTCCTAATTATAAAATGGATTTAAATGCCAAACTTCTTATCAATTATAATAATTTTAGTTTTACTTTTAATTATTATACTCCTTTCAAGAGCAATGAAATTTTAGAACATGCTTTTGAAATATCATTGGAATATAACTATTAAAGCTATATTCTTATTAATTTTAAGCATAATATTTTAATTATAAAAAAAATTATATTGACATAGTAAAATATATATGTATAATCGTATACCATAGGAGGGTTATATGAATAATAGTATTTTTAAAATCTTATTTATTTTAATTGCACTAAATTATTATCTATTAAGCTACGGCAATGAATACACATATGGTACGCCTGTAGATTCTAAATGGTATGGTACTTATATTATGTCAGAAGATGATCAAGGAATAAAATCTGATATAAAAATAGTAGTAGATGAACAAGGTATAACTCTAAGTAGTATTGTAAATGGAAAGCAAATATATAGTGCAACTATGACAAATGATATGATTATAAAAGTATCAGATAATATTTATAAAAATAAAACAGTTATTAAAAATGGTCAAGCGGTATATATTGAATTTATATTTACAGATACAGCAGTTACAATGAATAATTATACAGAAGGAGAATTAAGAAGTTCATTTACTTTAGAAAAAGAATAATCTGTATAATAAATGAAAGTTTGATAAAAATAATGATAATATAAAAGTCTAATTTTTAAAGTTTAATAAATGTGAAAATTTTATATTGACATAGTGAAAAATATATTTATATAAATACAATGAGTTCGCTTAATATAACAAAAGAATAATAAAAGTTTTATGGAAATAATGTAGCTATAAAAAGCCTCTTCTTTTATTTGTATAAAAAATTATAAAAATATTTTATATAGTATTGACATTATTTTTATTTGTATTATAGTAAATCACTATAAAAAATAATTATGCAATAGCTCGAGTAATGGATATTCTTTGCAGGTGTATCTGTTGACTAAGAAAGGCTTATTATATTATATAATTAGCTAGAACGAAAAAAACCCTATGCGGGTAAGCGACGAGTAAACTGCGTTTTATACGTTAATATGTATATACGTAATTTTACGGAGGCTATTGCAAATATACGCATAGGGGGCTGTTTATGGGCGATAATATTATCGTGTCTTTAAAAAATATCAATGTTTCTTATGAAGAAAACTCTATATTAGAAAATCTCAATCTTGATATAAAAGATAAAGAATTTTTAACTCTTTTAGGACCATCAGGCTGCGGTAAAACAACTATACTTAGAACTATAGCAGGTTTTATTAAACCTAATTCCGGAGAAGTACTTTTTGACGGAAAAGTTATTAATGATACTCCGGCTTATAAAAGAGAAGTTAATACAGTTTTTCAAAGATATGCATTGTTTCCGCATTTAAATGTTTTTGAAAATATAGCATTCGGACTTAATCTTAAAAAAGTTCCTAAATCAGAAATTAAAGAAAGAGTTCGTCAAATGCTTAAAATGGTAAACTTAGAAAATTACGGAAACAGAAATATTGCCAGACTTTCAGGCGGTCAGCAGCAGAGAGTTGCCATTGCAAGGGCATTGATTAATAAACCTAGAGTGCTGCTTCTTGATGAGCCTTTGGGTGCATTGGATTTAAAACTAAGAAAAGAAATGCAAATAGAATTAAAGAAAATTCAGCAGTCATTAGAAATTACTTTTGTATATGTAACTCATGACCAAGAGGAAGCATTAACAATGAGTGATACAGTTGCTGTTATGAAAGACGGCGAAATACTTCAAATAGGCACTCCGGAAGATATATACAATGAACCTAAAAATGCATTCATAGCAGACTTTATTGGAGAGAGTAATATTATAGACGGCATTATGCATGATGATTATGTTGTTGAGTTTGCAGGATATATATTCGACTGTGTGGATAAGGGATTTGAAAAGCTAGAAAAAGTTGATGTTGTTATTCGTCCTGAAGATATAATAGTTGTTCCTCCTGAAAATGCTAATATATCCGGATTGGTTGAGTCTGCTATATTTAAAGGCGTGCATTTTGAAATGATACTTGATGCTCATGGTTATAAATGGATAATACATTCTACGGAGAAATGGGAAGCCGGTACTGAAATAGGAATAGATATTGCTAAAGAAAATATACATATTATGAAAAAAACTGTAGAAGAGGTGATAATATGAAGACAAAAATACCTGCAATACCTTATTTAATTTGGACATTAGTTTTTGTATTAGTACCGCTTTTTTTAGTTATATATTTTGCTTTTACCAATCAAAGAGGAGATTTTACTCTCAATAACTTTGCAAGTGTTACATCATTTACTCCTGTTATAGTTCGTTCTGTTATACTTGCTGCTGTTTCTACGGTGATATGTTTGATACTTGCTTATCCTTTATCATATTATATATCAAGACAGGAAAAAACTATTCAGCATGCTTTAATAATGCTTGTAATGCTTCCTATGTGGATGAATTTCCTTCTTAGAACTTATGCTTGGATGAGCATATTAGAAAATAACGGATTAATAAATAAGGCTTTGATTTTTATGGGGCTTTCACCTGTACAGCTTATAAATACACAAGCAGCTGTTTTAATAGGTATGGTTTATAATTATTTGCCTTTTATGATACTTCCTCTTTATTCTGTTATGACAAAAATACATCAAAGTTTAATTGAGGCTTCTCAAGATTTGGGAGCTAATTCTTTCAATGTATTTAGTAAAATAATATTTCCATTAAGTTTACCAGGTATGGCTGCAGGCGTTACTATGGTGTTTGTAGCTGCGGTAAGTACATTCGTAATTTCGCGTATGCTTGGCGGAGGGGCTAATATACTTATAGGTGATTTAATAGAGATGCAGTTTTTAGGTATGTCTTATAATCCTAATTTAGGTTCAGCTATAAGTTTGGTATTAATCGTAATATCTTTATGTGCTATCATGCTAATGCAGCAGATAGATGAAGAAGATGATGATGTTAAGGGTATGTTTTTATAATAAGGATATGCCGTTATGATAAAGAAAATACTATCAAGAAGTTACATTGCTTTTATATTTTTATTTTTGTATGCTCCTATAGCAATATTAATTTTCTTTTCATTTAATAAAGCTAGAGGACGCGGTGTGTTTACTGGTTTTACACTAAATTGGTATAGAGAATTATTTTCTAATGATTTGATACTTCATTCATTTTTTAATACTATAATAGTAGCTTCTATATCTTCAATACTTGCTACTATACTTGGCACTATGGCAGCAATTGGTATTAATAGTTTCAATAAAAAAATGAAAAATGCAGTTATGGGAGTTACTTATATATCTATTATCAATCCGGAAATTGTAACAGGTATATCTTTAATGCTGTTATTTGTAATAATGAAGCTAAAATTCGGATTTACTACTTTGATTTTAGCTCATATAACTTTCAATGTACCTTATGTTATATTAAATGTTTTGCCGAAATTAAGACAGCAGGATAATAGTTTATATGAGGCTGCATTGGATTTAGGATGCACACCTTCAATGGCTTTTTGGAAGGTTGTTATACCTGATATACTTCCTGGAATACTTGCTGGTTTTTTAATGGCTTTAACTTATTCATTAGATGATTTTGTTGTCAGCTATTTTACATCTGGAATAACATCTCAGACTTTGCCTATTACAATATATTCTATGACTAGAAAACGTGTTAGTCCGGAAATTAATGCTATATCCACTGTTATATTTATAGTGGTTCTTGTAAGTCTTGTTATTATGAATTTAAAAGAAATAAAGAAAGAAAAATATTTGCTTCAGCTTAAAAGAAAGATACATAAATAATAATTTAATTAATAAATTTAATATTAAAAGGAGAAGATAAAAATGAAAAAAAAGGTTTTTGCCGTTTTAATGTTAATTGCTGTATCTGTAACTGCTCAGACAGTTGATCTTGGCAAATTTGACACTAATTATTATCACAAATTTAAAGGGCAAAATTTATCTATTAATGTTTACAACTGGGGAGAGTATATATCTGACGGTTCAGAAGGTTCTCTTGATGTAAACAAAACTTTTGAAGAACTTACAGGCATAAAAGTTAATTACTCTACTTTTGCCTCAAATGAAGAGCTGTATGTAAAATTAAAAGTAGGCGGTATTCAGTACGATATTATTATACCTTCTGATTATATGATAGAAAGACTTATAAAAGAAAATTTAGTTAGAAAACTAAATTATAATAATATACCGGCTTATACAAATATAGCGGCAAGATTTACAAAACTTCCTTTCGATCCTACAGGAGAATACTCTGTAGCTTATACTTGGGGAGTGACAGGGATAATTTATAATAAAACTTTAGTAAGTGAAACTTCCGATATGATAGATTGGAAAATACTTTTTGATAAAAAATATCAAGGTCAAATACTTATGTATTATAACCCTAGAGATGCTTTCGGTATAGCTCAGGCATATTTAGGATATTCACTTAATACTACTAATGAAACAGAATTGAGAGAATGTGCAAGACTTTTAAAAGAACAAAAACCTTTAGTACAGTCTTATGTAATGGATGAAATATATGATAAAATGGAAGCAGGAGAGGCGGCTATCGGTGTTTATTATGCAGGAGATTCTCTATCTATGATAGACAGCAACCCTGATTTGAATTTTGTTATACCTAAAAAAGGTGCTAACTTATTTGTAGATTCTATATGTATACCTTCAACTTCCGGTTATCCTGAATTAGCTGAGATGTATATTAATTTTCTTTGCGAGCCTGAAATTGCTTTAGCTAATATAGAATACATTAATTATGCTTCTCCAAATGACGGAGCCATTGCTATTATGAGCGAAGAGACTAAAAATAACAAAATAATATATCCAGACCAAGAAACACTAAACAATTGCGAAGTTTACATAACTTTACCTGATGAAACTAACATATTAATGGAAGATTTATGGAATGAAATACTTTCCAATGATTCTACTTATAAAGGATGGGTAATACCTGTTGCTTTAGGTGTTATAGTTTTACTTTGCGTTGTTATAATAGTATTGCGTAAAATGAAAAAAAGAGAAAATTAATTAGTTCATAATTCATAAGCATGCATATTTTTATATGCATGCTTATTTTTTACTTTTTCTATTATATTAACTTACTCTGTCAGTTTTCATTTTATAGATTTTATCAGCGATATTAAGAGTAGAAAGTCTATGCGAAACTAAAACAACAGTCTTGTCTTTTGTATTTTCTTTTATTGATTTTAATATAACAGCTTCATTCAAACTATCTAAATTACTTGTAGGTTCATCGAGAAGTATAAAAGGTGCTTTGTGTAAAAAGCTTCTAGCTATTCCTATACGCTGTTTTTCTCCTCCGGATAAAGTATCTCCAAGTTCTCCAACATTAGTATCATATCCGTTAGGCAAAGTCATAATAAAATTATGCAAGGATGCTTTTTTACAGGCTTCTATAACTTCTTCTCTTGAAGCATCAGCATTTGCTATTTTTATATTATTTTCTATAGTATCTTTAAAAATTGAAGTTTCCTGAGTTACATAGCTTTCCATATCTCTAAGTGTGTCTGTATTGATATCTTTTATATTAGTATTTGATATTTTAAGACTTCCTTTTTTTATGTCCCAAAAACGCATAAATAATTTTAAAAGTGTAGATTTTCCGCTTCCGCTTTTACCGCTTATTCCTATTATTTTATTAGGTTCTATATCTAAATTATAATCATTTAATATTTCTTCGCCTTCATAATCAAAATATATATCATTACATTCAACACCGCTGAATTTCAAATCTTTTTCTCCATTATAAACTTCTTCAACAATAGGTTTTTCAGCAAGTAAATTTAATACTCTCTCTCCGCTTGCTAAAGTCATAAACAAATTATTTGATAAATTGCTTAGTGCTATAACAGGTCCGAAAGAGCTTGCCATTGCTATAGTTGGTATTATAATATTAACGAAACTAGTATTTGTATCTTTTGATATTATTATGCTTACTGCAAGTACAGCCAATGTAAATAATGATACAGCTGAAGTAGTAAGTCCGGATATTATGCCTTCATATTTTTTTAATTTTTCATTAAGGTGCATTAAATCATCTGTTTTGTTTTCTATAGTTTTGCTTCTTTTTTCGCCATATCCGAATTGAAGTATCTCTTTTATTCCCCATAAGCTGTCAAGAAAATAGCTGTTTAATTTTCCGAAGTCATTTCTATAAGACATACCGTCATTTTTACCGAACTTTGATGAAAAATAAGGTATTATAAAACCTATAGTAAAATAACCTAAAAAAGCAATAGCTCCTAATATAATATTAAAACTTCCTATAAAAATAGTCATTATTATAGAGGTTAATACTCCTATAGCTATTGGAGAAATTGTATGAGCATAAAATACTTCAAGAAGTTCAATATCGCTTGTAATAAGTGCTATTAAATTTCCTTTATCTCTTCCTTCAAGTTTAGCAGGGGATAATTTTCTTAAAGCTTTAAAAACTTTATCTCTGATTAAAGCAAGTAATTTAAAAGCTATAAAGTGATTACTTAACTGTTCTATATAGTGAAATACGCCTCTTAAAACAGCAAGCACTAAAACAGTTATAAATATTGTTTTTATTGTAAATAAAGAACTTAAATTTAAAAATGTTAATATTGCATATCCTCCCAATATAGTTATTGATATAGCACATAGAAATCCTAATACTCCTGTAGTTATTGCTAATATCATAACATGCATAAGAGGGGCAATTAAACCTATAAGTTCTGCCATAATTCTTATACCGCTTCTACGCATTATAAACTCCTTTATTATATAAGCATACTATAATTATATAGCTATGCTTAAACTCTCTCCCTTTGTTATACTTTCTAAATTAATTTGCTCATTAAAAATTTTAGCATACTCTCCGTTTATATTTATTAATTGATTATGTGTTCCTTCTTCCATTATTATGCCGTCTTTTAAGAAATATATATGATCTGATAATATGCAGTTATAAAGTCTATGAGATATTAATATAACTGTTTTTTCTTTTGCTATATCTTTTATAACCTGCATAATACTCTCTTCACTTTCAACATCAACATTTGAAGTAGCTTCATCAAATATATATATATCACCATTGAATAGTATAGCACGTGCTAATGCTAATCTCTGTTTTTGTCCGCCTGATAAATTAGCAGCCTTCTCCATGATTTTTGTATTAAGTCCGTCTTCAGACTGTAAAAAATCATAAAGCTCAACTTTCTTTAATGCTTCATTCATCTTATTTTCTGTAATATGATTTCCAGCCATTTTTAAATTATCATATACTGTGCCTTCAAACAAATAACTGTTATGATCTACAACAACAATTTTTTTGTATAAATCATCTTTATTTATTGTATCAAGTTCTATATCTCCTATTTTTATAGAACCTTTATAATTTTCATTCTTTAATGATATTAATCCGGCAATAGTGCTTTTTCCTGAACCTGATACGCCTACTATAGAAACAAATGATTTTTCTTTTATAGTCATATTAATGTTTTTTAATATAGTTTTATCTTCATTGTATGCAAAACTTACATCTTTAAAAGTAATCTCTTCATTGTCTTTATTTATATTATTAACTCTTTTTTCATCTTCTTTCATATCAAGTATTTCAAACATTTTTTCACTTGCTGATATTCCGTTCATAGCTATATGGAAGAAAGAGCCTAAAAGTCTTAATGGAATAAAGAACTCAGCAGAAAGCATTATTATAGTGAATGTTCCTGCTAAATTTATATTTCCTTTCATATACTCAAGTACAGAAATTATTACTCCTAAAGCAGCACCGCCGTAAGCAATTATATCCATTATAGTTGTAGAATTAAGCTGCATAAATAAAAGATTCATAGTAGCAATTCTAAACTTTTCAGCTTCTGCATTCATTTCATTATTTTTCTTTTCATCAGCTTTATATATTTTTAAAGTAGTAAGTCCCTGTACATCTTCTAAAAATATTTCTCCCAAGTCGCTGTAGCTTCCCCAATATTTTTTTAATATTCTTTTGGCAATTTGCACTATAGCAATAATAGATATAGGTATAAGAGGGACACATATTAAAAGTATAACGGCTGATTTAACACTTATAGTAGAAAGAACAGCAAAAAGAACTATAGGGGCTATCATACTATAAAAAAACTGAGGTAAATATCTTCCAAAATATATTTCTAACTGATCAACACCTTCCATAGATATTTGTACAATTTCGCTTGTTGAGAATTTTTCCTTATATCTGCTTCCAAGTGTAAGAAGTTTTGAATATATTTTCTCTCTTAGAGTTTGCTTAACTCTTCCGGAAGCATGGTAAGACATTTTGGCCATCAAGATATTGAATCTAAATCTTAATACTATTATTACAAATATAGCAATACATAGTCTGATTATATCTTCTTTTAATATAGTTCCTTGAAAGGCTTTTTGTATAATATCTGCCATGAAAAATACTGCTGTTATATTAAGAGCAAGATTAACAAGCTGTATTACAACATGCCAAGCTATATATTTTTTTGCATTACCCATCAAAGATATAAGCCTTTTATTGATCATAAACTTTCCTTTATTTTTTATTTTTATATATTAATAAATAGTTCTTTTAATTATTTCTTTTATACAAGAACTATCATAGTTTCCATTAACCATAGAAGTCATTATAAATGCGAATATGGCTTCTACGAATTCATCACGTGTAAATTTATCATCAAAAGCATCATTTCTGATGTTTTTATCATTGATAAGAGTTTTGCATAATCCTTCTTTAATATGCTTTATAATAGTGTTCATCTTATCAATACCTTTGTTTTTACTTTTCTTCAGAATCATTGTAGAATGCGATGTAAAAAAATTAGGATATTTTTTATTTCCTTTTTCCAAGTTTTTAAAAATTAAATCTATGATTCCTATGAAACTGTCAGATTCCAAGCAAATATTTGAAGGATGGAATATATCAAGCCAAACACTTCCAATAACTGCTATAGTCAATTCTTCTTTTGATTTAAAATAATTATATATAGAGCCAACAGCAATATTTGAAGCATCAGCAACTGAACGCATATTTATAGCATTTAGTCCATTCTTCTTTATTAATTCTTTGCTTGCTTTTAATATATCTTCTTTTGATGTTATTATATTGTTCATAAAAATACTCTGTTAAAAATAATATCTAGTACCTATACTTATTCTTCCAAAACCAGCTGAATTGATTTTTCTAGGGTATCCTAGTTTATCTCCATCAATAACAGCATGCAGTCCTCCGCCAAATTCTAATACTATGGCAGCATGTTTGCTTACATTTATATTAAATCCAGCACCTCCTCCGATTTCCCAATAATAAGGATAATTAAATAAAAATTTATGACTTCCGCTAGGATTAAATGATAAAAATCCAAAACTTCCGAAAGCAAATCCGTATCTTGATATGCTGATTTTATCTTTATATTCATCTACTCCTCCAAAAGTTATTTTTTGCGTAAGACCTAATTGATATAAATCAGGATTATCATCATATATTTTAGAACCTACTATAGTAGTATAGCTTTTCATTTCAAAATTATTATATTTAAATAATTTGAATCCAAATTCTAAATTAACACTAGTTTTTATAGTATCAGCACTGCTGTAAAGCCCTATAGAAAAAAATCTATTATCAAGACCTGAAACTACTTTATTTTTTTTATCTTCTTCAGTATAAACTGTATCAAAAAAACTTAAAGAAATAATATTTATTATTACAACATATTTACAGATTTTCATAATTGTAACCTTATTTGTCTATTTCAATATTTGCCTGTATTTTTTCTTCTTCCTTTATAGTTTTTATATATATGAAAAAATATAAATACTTAGCTATTATCAAAACTATTAATGCTATTCTCGCATGAAGATTGTTAATAAATATAAATGCTACTATAAGCATTATTGTAACAGGTATAAGTATAGCGAGCTTAGATTTTAACGTCATTGATTTTGATGTAACAAAACTTTCCAAATGTTTTTTGTATAATTTTGTAGACATAAACCAGTCATGGAACTTTTTAGAGCCTTTTGCAAAGAAAAAAGCTGCAAGCAAAAGAAATGGAGTAGTTGGAAGTATTGGAATTGCTACTCCTACAAGCCCTACACCCATACATATAAATCCTAAACATATAAATAATATTCTCATAATCAAACCTCTGATTGAACAATGTTCATAATTAAATAAAAAAATACAACCTTTAATCATTTTATTTATACTGAACATTGTTCATTATAAATAAAATAATATTATTTGTCAATATAAAAATGATATTTTATAAAGGTTTTTTCTTAGTATCATTTCTATTCAATGCCTCTTTTAATAATTCTCCATTCGGATATATGCTTTTACTCATATTTATATATTTTTGATAATTTTTTTCATCTTTTACTTTAAAATAATATTGAGACATCCAAACATAAGATAAATATTTCTGGTATTTTTCTTTAGCATTTTCCATAGCAGAATTAAAATATTCAAAAGCCTTTTTATCACTTCCTCCAGCTATTTCCGGTGCATGCATATAACCTGCAGCTGTTCCAAGTAGAGCAAAGAAATTCTTATTATCCTTTTCCAAAATCTTTTTATATATTTCTTTACTTTTTGTACCGAAAGAAATTTTTTCAGGTACTCCGCAGTAATAAACTATATAATTCATTAACTCAGATACGCTTATTAAATAATCAGCATCATCAGATTTTATATAATCCTTATTTTGACTTATAGCATTTTTCAAATAATTATATTTTTCTTTTTCATCAGTCATGCTTTTAGCTTTAACTAAAGAA
>NZ_CALXRN010000005.1 GCF_944390595.1 uncultured Brachyspira sp.
GGTATGGTTGGTACTTGGATTGCTATGTTTGTTGATTGGATAGTTAAGGCTATAATATTTACATTCAGATATTTAAGCGGTAAATGGATAAAGTTTAAATATAGTTAATGATATTTAATAAATAAAAGAAAATTGGTATGCCTTAATAATTTTAAGAACATACCAATTTTTTTATTAATTAAAGCTAAAACAATTTATAAGCGTTTTATTAATTTAGCAGGATTTCCTCCTACTATAGTATTACTTTCAACATCTTTATTTACAACAGCACCTGCAGCAACTATTGCATTTTCTCCGATGGTAACGCCAGGAAGTATAATAGCACCAGTACCAATCCATACATTTTTCTTTATTATAATTTGTTTTGGTATAAGTATATTCCTATTATTAAAATCATGATTAGGAGTTATTATACTCACATTATGTGCTATTTGTACATTATCTTCTATAATTAATACGCCTATATCCATTATAGTGCAGTTTTTATTTATAAATACATTCTTTCCGAACTCTATATTACCTATATCAACATGAAAATTAGGCATTATAATCACAGATTCATCAATATTCGTTTCAAAAATTTGATTTAAAATTTCTTTATTATTTTTATATGCTTGAAAAGTATTATTATACTTCCATAATAGTTTTTCTGTTTTCTGCATTTTATTTGCTATATTTATAAACTCTTCGGAAAACATATCTATTGATTTACCTGAACTATAGTCTTTTAAAAATTCTTTTATATTCATAATTAATATTCTCCTTTTATAAATTATAATTATAACATTGGAGTTAACTCTAACTTCAATATAAAAAAATATTTTTTAATTAAAGAAGTCTTTTTCTTCTAATTTTTTATTTAATTTTTCTAATCTTATTTTCATTTCATTAAAATGCTTCTGCATTAAATCCCTTTCATTTATCAATATCGATTTTCTTTCGTTTAGAGTATTTTTTCCTTTTTTTGAAAGTTTAATATATTTTATTATGGAGTCTATAGATATGCCTAAATCACGCATTGATTTTGAAAACTCTATGCATTTTAAATTATATTCATTATAGTTTCTTATTCCGCTTTTACTTCTGCTTATTTCAGGTATTACACCTATTTTTTCATAATATCTTAAAGTGTCTTTTGATAAACCTGTTAATTCACTTACTTCTGATATAGTCATAGTGTCCTCCCTTCTATTATTGCTTGTTTTATGTAGTAATTTTAAATTATTATTAAAATATATCAAATACTTATATCTTATAATTAGTTATAATAAAAAAGTATTACTAAATATTGACATTTATGATATTATACAAAAAAATAAAATAGGTATTTGAATGGATATAAAGTCTTTAAAATATTTTTTAACTGCCGCCAGAGAAGGAAGCATTACAAAAGCAGCAAATTCTCTAAATCTTACACAGCCGAATCTTTCAAGACAAATAAATAATTTAGAAAAAGAAATAGGAAAAAAATTATTTATAAGAAGTAATTACAGTATAAAACTTACTTCAGACGGTATTTTGCTTAAGAAAAGAGCAGAAGAAATTATTGATATGATAGAAAAGACAAGAATGGAATTTCAATCATCTGAAGACATTATAGCCGGAGATATTTATATAGGAAGTGCAGAAACTTATTATATAAAATTAATTGCTGATGTAATAAAAAATCTTAGAAAATCACATCCCAATATAATATATCATATTCATAGCGGTGCATATTCAGAAATTACAGAAAAACTTGATAAGGGACTTTTAGATTTTGGAATTTTAATAGGCAATATTGATTCATCTAAATATGATTATATAGATATTCCTTATAAAGAAGTTTACGGATTATTAATGAGAAAAGACTCTCATTTATCTAAAAATAAATTTATAGAAAAAAATGATTTATTTGATATACCTATAATGTGTCCTAAGATATTTTTTAATAATAAAATTCAGACATCAAAATTTAATGAATGGATAGGAAATGATTTTGATAAATTAAATATTATATTGACCTATAATTTGATTTATAATGCTGCTTTAATGGTTGAAAAGGGTATAGGATATGCTTTAACTATAGATAAATTAGTCAATACAACAAATACAAGCGATTTATGTTTTGTGCATTTAAAACCAAGATTGGAAATAGAATTAAGGGTGGTTTGGAAAAAGAATCAGGTATTTTCAGAGGCTTCAAAAATATTTTTAGATAAAGTATATGAGAAATTAAATAATTAGTTCATTATGGTTTTTATTAAAAATTATAATAATGAATTTCTGCTGTAATCTGTTATATCAGTACCTATTTTTTCAGCTAATTCTTTTACAGTAATTTTTTTATCATATATAGCATTAAGTTCGCTGTCTGCTGCTCCTACTAAACATACAAATATAACTTTGCCGTTAGGAGTATATATTTCTCCTGCTTCATCCGGTATAGTTATAAATCCTGTTATTTTAGATTTTTGCTTAGCATCAATTCCTTCTTGCTGTTTAGTCCATATATATTCATAAGGATTAAATATTGCTCCATTATCAAATACATATCTTGCTAATTGCTGCAGAAATCCTACTGCTGTTTTTATTTCATCATCTCCGGCATCATCATCTTTAGTATTTTTCATTTGTTTTTCATTCATTTTTAATTTGAAAGTGAGTTCAAATCCGAATCCGCTGTATTCTTTATTATCAGATTCTTTTTCATAAAGTTCGCTGAATCCGTATGTAACAAAATGATAATAACCTTTTCCTCTGTAAATACTTATTCCGTCAAGAGGATCTTTTCCTCCAAGCATATAACTTATTACAGGTCTGTAATGTAAAGGATCTTTTTGATCTGTATATATTTTTTCAAAAGTTTCTGATATGGCATCAAAACCTGATGTATTTATTTCTTCATTATCAAGATTATTATTTAAATCTTCTAAACTCATGTTTGATACCTCTTATAGATTTTTATAAAGTTTAAATATCTTTCAATTTTTTGTCAATAATTAAAAATTTATACATTTTCATTTATATTTACAGCTTTGAAATTATGATGTTTTAATATAAAATATTGTATATGATAATTAATGCAGTCAATATTTAGGGTGTTTATGGATGATTAATAAAATTTTTTGTTTTAAAGATTTTAATTATAAATTATATTTTTCACTTATATTTTTATCTTTGTTTCCTGCATTATATCAAACTATAAGAACTATGATAGTTTCAATTTCTGTGGATTCTTCTGTATTTAATGTTATAGGACAGCTTGAATGGTTTGATTTGATAAATGAGACATTATTAGCATTTTTGCATATTCCTCTTTATGCTATATTTAATAGAGTAATAAAAAATGATGATTCCAATTTTCCAAAAGTTACTTTTAAAGTAGTATTAGTTGGATTTATATTATATTGTTTATTTTCTATTATTGTTTACATAATATCAAGAAATCTTATAAGTTTTATGAATGTAGGAGAAAATGATATTGATAGTGTTGCTAAATATTTAAATTTGGAAACTATAGCGTTTGTAATTGGATTTATTATTACCTCTGTGAATATAGTAATAGTTTCAAAAGAATTATATAAAGTTTTTATAGTATTTGCATTTGTGAAAACTTTTTTTCTTATTATATTAGATTTAAATTTAGTATCAAAATTTAATGCTTTAGGCATAGCATATTCTAATATGATTATTAATTCTGTAATGGGAATATTAGGTATAGCTGTATTAATAAAAATTGGACTATTAAAATTATCATGGTTTTATAAAAATGATAAGAAGATATTTATTTCATATTTTAATATAGGGATATTTTCTGCTCTTCAAATTTTAATAGATAATATAATATATGCATTGATGATAGTAAAAATGGTTAATCTTGTTGCAGAACAAGGTAATTACTGGGTGGCAAATAATTTTATATGGAATTGGTTATTGATGCCTGTATTAGTTTTAAATGAAGTTATAAGAACAAATTGTAAAGAAAATAGAAATAATCAAATTTTCAATTATTTTAGAATTATATTTATTGTAACTATTTTAGGAGTATTTCTCGTTTTATTTTCAAATTTGTTTTTCAAATATGTAGAGAAACTTGAAAATTATAATGATATATATATTTTAGTATTAAAATTATCGCCTTTTTATATATTTTATGCATTATCAATCATACCTGATAATATATTCATAGGCTATGGCAAAACAATATATAATCTTATAAATTCCATAATTATAAATTTTGTTTATTACGGCATTGTATATTTGCTATATTTAAAAGGATATATTAATTTTAATATGAATGCTATAATTATTATGTTTGGTTTAGGGATAATTTTACATACTTTAATATCATATTTTATTTTATATAAGAAAAAAGATATATTAATATGTTAGGTTTTTTATAAAATTTTATTGTGCTTTAAAAATAATAAAATAATTGAGGGCATTATATATGATAAGCAAAGAAATTTATGATTTGTTTGAGCTTGGTCATAAGGCTTTTCAAGAAAAAAGGTATGATGAAGCTATTAATAATTTAGAAAAGATTATTGATATTTATAATAAAGATTTAGTTTTTTACTATGATAATGAATACATTATTTATAGTAATGATGATGATAATGATGAGACAAGCGATGAAGAAGTTGATAATATGCATAATCTTTTAGTAAGTACATATTATAATATAGGTGCCTCCAAATGTAATTTGAAGATGTATGAAGAGGCTGTAAAATATTTTGATAAAACTTTAGAGCTTAATGATGAATATTATAATGCATACTACAGCAGAGGAGTTGCTGAATATCATTTATATTTATATGAAGATGCAATAAAAGATTTCAATAAAGCCTTAGAATTAAAATATGATTTTAAAGATGTTTATTTTATTAGGGCTTTAGCTTATTCTAAAATAGATAAACATAAAGATGCTGTTAATGATTTTAACACATTATTAATAGAATATGATGATATTGATTATATATACTATTATTACAGAGGTTTATCTAAATTTAATTTGAATTTATTTGAAGAGGCTGTAAAAGATTTCAGTATAGCTTTAGATGCTTTGCCTAATGAGAGTTATATATATTATGATAGGGCTATAGCTTATTCTAGTTTAAATATGTTTGATAATGCTGTTAATGATTATAGTAAAGTTATAGAGCTTAATAAAAATGAAATTGATGCTTATTATAACAGAGCAGCATTATATTTTGAAATAAAGGAATATGAAAAGTCTATAAAAGATTATGATAAAGTTATAGAGTTAAATCCCAATGATAAAGAAGCAATATATAATAGGGGAATATCCAAAAGAAATTTAAATTTGTACGAAGAGGCAATAAAAGATTTTAATATGTTATTGGACTATAATAATATATTTGTTTACTACAATATAGGTATTTGCTATTTAGAATTAGGAAAGTATAAAGAAGCAGTTAATAATTTTGATATATTTATAAAAGAAAAAAAAGATTTTCCTGATGTGTATTATTATAGAGGCAATTCAAAAACTAATTTAGAAGAATATAAAGAAGCTATTGATGATTACAGTAAAGCATTAGAATTAGATAATATGTATACTGAAGCTTATTATGAAAGGGCTGAGGCAGAAATTTATTTGGGACTTTATAAAGATGCTATGAATGATTTTGATAAAACTTTAGAATCGTCAGAGCTTGATTCTACTAAGGCTTATGTATATTATTCTAAAGGTGTTTTAAATAGTATTTTAGAAAATTATGAAGCTGCTGTAGCAGATTATAGTAAGTCTATAGAATTAGGTTATGATTGTTATTATAGAAGGGCTATGGCTAAATGCAATATTGGTTTATTTGAAGAAGCCATTTATGATTACGATAAAGCTATAGAGTTAGAGCCTGATAATGCAGAAATATACAATAACATGGGAGCTTGTAAAAGTGATTTGGGGTTAAATGAAGAGGCAATAAAATATTATGATAAGGCTATAGAATTGAATTCAAATTATTATGAAGCGTATTATAACAGAGCCATATCAAAAGAAGCATTACAAAAGTATGAAGAAGCTATTAATGATTATAATATAACTATTCAATTAAATGAAAAACATGATCATGCACTTAACAATATGGGAAGCTGTTATGTTCAATTACAACAATATGATAAAGCATTAGAAAATTATTATAAAGCTTTAGAAATAAATTCTGAGCTTTCTCTTTCATATAATAATATAGGCGAAGTAAAATCAAGATTAGCTTTAAAAGAAAAAGAAAACGGCAATATAAATAATTATAATAAATTAAATGAAGAAGCACTTGTATATTTTTATAAGTCTTATGAAATAGCTTTAAAAAACAATAATAAATATGAAATAAATTGTATAATAGATAATATGAAAGAATTAGCTATTGAAAATATAGAACCTGCAATAGAGTTCTGTAAAAATAATGATATTGATTATTAAATTAAAATATAAATTGTTATGTTTTATATTTTATTAACTATTAATAATTAAATATTCTTTTTGAAGTGTTATTTATAAAATGTATTATAGATTTATCTTCTGGTTCATTGATTTTATAATATTCTAATAATTTTTGATATTCTCTTTTTATTGTGTTTATTATTTCTTTTCTATAATTTTTATTATTTTTTTTAATATTTTCTAAATATGCAATCGTATTTCTTATTTGATGAGTATTTTTATTTGAACAGCTTTCTACAAATTCATTTATATAAATATTGAATATATTATCATTTTCCAAAGTATTTAGAGATAAAATATATAATATAGTAGAGTTTCTATTATTAATAAATATATCAAATTCTTTAAAATCTATTAAATTATTTTTATAAAGATATAAAGCCATATCAATAAAAAGTTTATAATTATTTGTTTTATTTTCTTCATTAGATAATTTTTTATAATATTCCAATGCTGATTTTATTTCATCTGTCCAATCAAAAATTTCTTTTTTGAAATTACCTACATACAAATCAGAGTTTGAATGAACTTTTAAATATAAAACTTTAACATAAGAATCTATAATATCTTTGTTTTGAAATGCATCTTTAATATGTTTTTCTATCTTTTTATAATTATGATTATCTAATAAATGAACAAGTTTTAATTTATAATTTTCGTCTTTTTCTAAACTGTATAAATTATATAGTTCATTTAAATATTTTTCTTCTAATGATTTGTATTTATGTATTGTTGTTATGATACTTTGTTTATTTATAATATTATTTTCTTTTTCATTATTTAATATGTCATAATAATATTTAATTAAATCATCAATTTCAAATTTTAATCTTATTCCAAAAGAACCCATATTATAATTAAGAGATGTTTCCAAAGCCCAATTCTCATAATAATCAACAAAGTTATCATAACAAGTGATAAAAGGCTCTTCATAAAACTCATCATCATAATAAACAACTTTTCCTCTATTTTCTCCTGTTACTATTAAACCTATAGAAGAAGAACAGCCCAAAGTTCCGAACCTTAATATTCCATAATATTCAAAGTCTGTATCTTCTATATCATTAGCATTTCCTTCATTGACCTTTTTTGAATACTCTATCATCAAATCAATTCTGTTATCATATTTCAAATAATCAAAATACATATCCTCAAATTTATCCATACTGTATCCATGACAAGCCCCACCGTTTCCGACTTCTGTTATAAACCAAAAATAATCTTCTGGAAGTTTGAACTCATATTTGTTTTCTAATTCTATAACTTTATTTTTATTTATAGGAGGATTTAATTTATATTTATGACTTTTTGATGCAAATTGTTTGAAGTTTTTATCTGTTTCTTTGCATTTATTTAAGAGATTTAAAATATTTTGTTTTCTTTCATTATTTAGTTTTTTATTGATTATCATGTTTTATGGAATTCCTAATTTGTAATTATTGTGTTTTATTATTTTATAGCATAAAAGTTTTTTTTGTCAATTTTTATTTACTATAATTATAGTATTATGTATTTTTATATTGTTAATATTTAATTAATATCATTTATAATGGTATTAATTAAATTAGGAGTATTATATGGAAAAAAAATATGTTTGTTATATTTATAATTTAATTTTAGGCAATGATAAAATATTTCTTTTTGGATTTGTAATAAAGTGTAATAATTTTTGTTTTTTAGATAAATTACCTGTTTTTAATGATTCTGAGATAGAAATATCTTTTAGTATTTTAGATGAAAATAAATATAATGAATTCATTAATAAATACGTAAATGATAATATTTTTTCATTTAATTTACTTAAACAAAACGGTAATGATATGAATATAAAATATATATCAGAGACTAAATTAAATAAACCAAAAGATTCATATTCTTTTATTAGTTTACATAAATTTAAAAAATTATTTATTAATGATTATGACTTTGATAATATTGATATAAGCAGTATTATAGAAAAATTAAAAAAATACGCTTCTCCATTTTTTTATAATAATTCTATAGCTATTGGATCTTTTTATGTTATTGAGAATAATATTTTATTTTATAATTCTCCTGTTAAAGTAAATGTAGATATATATTCAACTGAAGTGAATTTATTATTTGATGATAGTGTACTTAATAATACAGCAAGGCTTATTATTTATTCTAATAATGATGAAATAATTTTTGATAGTATTGTTAATATTGAATCTTTAGAAAAAAACATTACTGTGTCAATGTTACCAACTGGTCATAGTTTAGAAATATTTAATGAAACTGGAGAATCTATATATTATGAAAATTATCACATATTATTAGAGATAGATTTAAAAATGCATATTATGCAAAATATGTTGACCATAAGTGATATTTTAAGTAAAAAAATAAAGATTTAAATAAAATATCATTAAAAGGTAATCCTATAGATTCAAAAATAAGTTATATTAATAAAATAAATAATACTAAATTAAAAGATTATATCATTTATAATCAATACATAAAAGATAAATTTATAAATGATAGATATGATTATATAAAATTCAATGGAGCAGAAAGTTATTGGTTTGAAAAGATAAATGGTACAGAATGTGTGAATAAGATAATAGAGCTTGTTAAAGAATCAGATGAGGCAATTTTTATAGATCCATATTTTGATGCATTTGATGATTTAAATGATAAAAATACTAATATGAATTCTACTCAAAATATGATGGTATTGATTAATAGACTTGTTGGAAATATTACAATAATTACTACTTCTAAAAATAGCAGTTATTTATCATCTCAATTGTCAAATATTTGTAAATTATTTGAATTAACAAATACTAATATAATACTAAAAACAATAAACAATGTAAAAATGCATGATAGATATTTGTTGTTAAAAAAAGGAAATAATATATTATTATATTCTCTTACAAATAGTATTAACTCTGTTATGGGAAAATATCCTTTAGGTATATTATCTATTAATATATTAAAAAATGATAAATTAAGAGAATATATTTATAATATATTGAATACTTCTGTTGAATTTTTCAATATGAAAAATTTTATTAATAAAAATAAAATTAAACATAGGTATGAATATATTGAGTATTTAATAGATGATATAAAATCTAAGGCTATAGAAAATATATTAACAAATAATATAAATGATTTTATTGAAAAGTATAATAAATTAAAAAATGATGATGAAATACTGGCTTTTTTAGCTTTATCTGATACTTTATTTCATATAAATCAAAATGATTATCCAATATTAACAGATATTTTTAATAAAGATATAGAATTAATTTCAGATAAAACAGAATTGCTTATAAAAATGGAAAAATATTTATTTGATAATTATTATAAAAAATTAGGTGTAACATTAACTTATTCAAATAGTTTGTTGGATATTATAAAAAAAGATGAATTATCTATAGAAAATTATATTGAAATTTATAAATCATGTAATTTTCCACAAAGAGAGAGATTTGATATATATTCTTGGATGATATTTTTAAAAAATTTATATAGGATCAATTCTGATTCTATAGTTAATTATATAAAAAAATCTAATATCAATGGTGGAGAATTACAAATAGAGGCATTAAATATAATCATAAATGAGTATTTTTATTTAGATGAAAATACTAATGTAAATACTAATATTATGAAAATGATTTTAATGTATAAAGTTATTAGTTCAATATATAAAACAAATGGCATAAATATAAATTTAATTGAAAATAAAATAAATATATTAAAAAACTTAGATATTCCTAATTCTATCATTTTTTCAGCATTTATTTATTCATATATATTTTTTGAAAATGGAAGAACAGAATTAAATTCAATTATAGATGATTTTATTAAACTAGATATTTTCAAAAATATAATTAATAAATCTAATATTTCAGATATTATTAAAGTTTTGAAAAATCGTTATATTTTAGATTTTCAGATTTTAAATAAGATTATTAATTCTGATTTAATAGAAAATAATGATGTAGATACAAAAATAAAATTATTAAGTATGTATTTTCAATATAATATTAATATTTGGAATACTATTTTTAATGATTGGGATTATATATATCATATTGCTATATTATTACGTTCTTTAGATGATTTTAAATCAGCTTCAAAAGTGTTAAAGAATTTACTTAAAAATAATATATCTGATATAGATGATGGATTATTATGTATACCAATTTTTGATAAAATATATAATCAATATTTTGATAAAAATAATTTCAAAGAAAAGGTATGTATTATTTTATATTTATTTACTGAAATTATTGAAGACAGCAAGTATTTTATTGATAAAGTAATTACTATATACTTGAATATTCATTCAGGTTTTATATATGTGTCAGAATTAATAGAATTTATTATGCTTAAAAGTGTTTTTAATTGTTATTATTGTGATGAAATAAATAATGTTAATAATAATGGTTTTAAACAATTTTTAGAAGAGTTACAAAAAGATAATAATTTAAAAGCTATATATGATATTTTTAAAGATTATAGTAATTATTCGTATGATTCATTAAAAGTATTATTTGAGTATATAGATTGCATATCTAAAAAATCAAATATAGATAACTTACGAAAATATTTGATTGACATAGTAATTAAAATTATTTATTCAATTTTTAATAATCAAATAGAAGATGACAGTAAATTTGAAATTGAATTTGATAAATTAATAAATATAATTAATAATATATTAGAAGATATGTATAATGGAGATATTAGTATTGATGTAAATTATATGTAATTAATAATATAAATTCTACTTTTAAATTTTTTAGTAAATAAAAAATTTAAAAGTAGAATTCTTTATTAAAATTAGATTTACTCGCAAATCATAATACCTTTTTCATATTTCAAAGCTTTTGCTTTGGCAAGTTCTTTTTTGTTTAAAGGAGTTTCACTATAAAGTTTGCATTTTAAATATTCAGCACTTGTTCCAATATAATTATTGTCTCCTAAATCTTTTTCTATTATTATTTTTAAATCTCTTCCTTCAGCATTTTTGTAGTATGAATCTTTAAGCTTGTTGTTTAAATCATTTAACATTTTAGCTCTTTTTAGTTTTGTTCTGTATCCAACTTGGCCGTCCATTTTTGATGAAGGAGTATTCTCTCTGTTTGAATATCTAAATATATGAATCTTTATGAATTTTGATTTCTCGCATAAATCATAAGTATCTTTAAAGTCATTATTTTCTTCATGCGGGAAACCCACCATTACATCGCTGCTTATAGACATATTTGCATTAGTTTTATATAGTTTTTCTGTGATATTTAAATAATCTTCTCTTGTATATCTTCTGTTCATTAGTTTTAATATTTTATCGCTTCCTGACTGCAAAGGTATATGAGCATGCGGACAAAGTACATCATCATTTTTAAATAGACTTATAAGATTATCATCAAAATAAAGCGGCTCTACAGATGAAAGCCTTATTCGTATGCCATATTTGGATGAATGCTCTAATATTTTAGTTAATATATTATAGAAGCTAATTTCATTATTGTAATTATATGAACCTAAATTAAGACCTGTAAGTACAATTTCTTTGTATTTGTAATCGCTGGCCATTCTTACAGCATCATATATTTTGGAAGGCTCAACACTTCTATGACTTCCGCGTACTCTTGAAACTATACAATACGTACAAAATACATTGCATCCGTCCTGTATTTTTAGATAGGCTCTGCTCTGTTCCTGAGGAAAAAATATTGGATTTTTAACCTCATTAGTACCGCTTGTATGTATAGTATTAAATATTATTTCAGAAGCCTCTTCTTTTTTATCATTAGGTATAAGTATGATATTGTCTTTGATAATTGAAGAGTCTTTATCATTCTTAGATACATAACATCCTATTAAAAATATTTTTTTTTGTGATAGATCTCCAAGTTTTTCCAAATAAGCCATAAGTTTTTTATCACTGTCATTAGTAACAGTGCATGTATTTATAGCTATGGCATCAGCATTATTTAATTCGGTGATATTAGCTCCCATGTTTTTTAACTCATAGGATATTTTCTCACTTTCATACTGATTAAGACGGCATCCGAATGTATGTATATGTATGTTCATAATAATCTCTATAAATAGTATTAATTATCTATTAGTAGTATATATTTAAAATTGTAATAACTCAAATATTTTAAAAAAAAATTAATTAACATAATAAAATTATTATTAAAGCAAAAAATATTCCGATTAACATAATAACATAATTTTTTATTTTTGCTACTTGCAGTATTTTATAATTATGTTAATATAATTATGTTTATTAAAATGCAGGAATACTATTAACATAATTAGTAAAGAATTTTTAATTTCTATTATAGCAAGGGAGTAGGCAATGAATCCTAACTATCGTATAGAGTTGGCAGATAATAATAAGGGGAGAGAAAAAATGACATTTAACAGCGGGTCTTCTTTAGATACTGTGATAAAAGTAATAGGAGTAGGCAACGGCGGATGTAATGCTGTAAACCGAATGATTGAAGAAGGACTTGAAAATGTTGAATTTATTGCTATGAATACAGATTCTCAGGCTCTTTCCCGTTCAAATGCTCCTACTAGAGTAGTTTTGGGAGATAGAATAACACAAGGTTTGGGTGCAGGTACAGACCCTGAAAAAGGTGCTGAAGCTGCCAGAGAGGATATTGCCAAAATAGAAGAACTTGTAAGCGGTGCTAATTTAGTATTTATTGCAAGCAGTTTCGGAGGCGGTACAGGAACCGGAGCAAGCCCTGTTGTGGCTGAGGCTGCTAAAAAGGCAGGAGCTTTAACTATAGGTGTTGTTACTAAACCTTTTGAATATGAAGGTAAATTGAAAATGAACCGTGCTGAGGCTGGTATAGACAAAATGCTTACAGTAGTGGATTCTCTTATAATAATACCTAATGAAAATCTATATGATATGGTAGATATGGATAATTACAGCTATGAACAGGCTTTATCTGTTGTAGATGATATATTACGTCAAGGTGTTCAAGGTATCTCTGATATAATCACTCAGACAGGCTTTATTAATGTGGACTTTGCCGATGTTAGAACTATGATATCTCTTTCTAATGGCAGAGCTCATTTAGGTATAGGAGTAGGTAAGGGAGATGAGAGACTTAAAAAAGCTATTAATAATGCCTTTGAAAATCCGCTTTTGGATGTTTCAAGTATTAAAAATGCAAGAGGAATACTCGCAAATATAGTTTGTCCTAAAGATTTTGCTATGAGAGAGTACAGAGAAGCTAGTAAAATCATTAATAATTATGCTAATGAAAATGCTAATATAAAAATTGGTGTATGCCCTAAAGAAGAACTTAAAGATGAAATTATTGTTACTATAGTGGCAACTGGTTTTGATGCTAATGCTAAAAATGATTATGACAATAAAGATAATGATGAAAATGCTAATGACAGATTTAATATAAATAGAAGTTTAAATAAATACAGCGAGTCAGCTTCTAAAATAGACAATAATAATTCCGCTAACGATACTGTTAATAGCAAAGTAGTAGAAGATAATAAAATATCTGATATTCCAGAGAATAAAGCTGTTCATAATGAAAAAGCTGCTGCTGTATCTGATAATAGGGTAGAAAATATTAGCGAAATAGACAATATAAATACTATAGTTAAAGAACCTGAGGCAGAAAAAGAAGTTGAACTTGAAACTTTAAATGCTATTAATAATAATGCAGATAATAGCACTAAAGAAAATAATACTATAAAAGAAGAAAAAGAAGAGGACAATAAGCCTCTTGAAGAAGTAAAAACTGTTATTGAACCTGCTGCAGTTAAAAAAGAAGAGAAAGAAGATATAGAAGTTAAAAAAGATGATATTAAAAAAGAGTATGCATCTAATAGCTTTGAAAGTAAGATAAATAATCTTAAAAAACCTATTATAGTTAAAACAAATAGATTCAATGCAGATAGTGAAAATAATACTAGTAAAGATGTATATGTTGAAGAAGAATTCAATAGAACTATAGTTAATAATAAACCGGTTGTTAATAATAATATTGAGCATTCTCAAAAATATGAAACAAAAAATTCTACTATAAGTAGTAAAGCAATAGAAAAAATAGCAGAAGAAATGCGTTTTGATGACGAAGAGAAAACAAATAATCCTCATTCAAATGATTTTAAGAGACCATTTGATGTTGTATCCGATGATTATATGGAGAAACATAATAAATTGGGTTATAAAATGTCTATATTTGGTGAGACATCTTCTGCAGATACAGATTTGGAAAAACCTGCTTTCTTGAGACGCCAAATACAAGCAAGAAATACTATGAGATAAGGTGTTGTTTTTATTATGAAGAAAAATATTTTTCAAAAAAGATTAATATTGAGTCTTTTTATTCTTTATATATTTAGTTTATCAGCATTTGCTCAAAATACTATAGAAAATGCTGCTAAACTTTATAATGAAAGAAATTATGAAGGTTCTATAGCTATATTGGAGAATCTTAATGTAAGACCAAGTGATTTAGATTCTTATTTGTTATTGATAGATAATTATATAAAACTTAATAATTATACAATGGCTGAGACTTTAATTGCTGATGCTGAGCGTTATCATTCTAGGTCTTATAAACTTTTTGAAAGAAAGCTGTTAATAGAGATCACTAATAATAGAAATTCAGAGGCTAGAACAACAGTTAATACAATAAAAAATTTAGATAGTAAAAACTACTTAGCTAATTATGCTGAGGGTGTTCTTAGTGAAAGATCCGGTTATTATAAAACAGCTATAAGTCTTTATGAAAGAGCTAGGGTTATAGATAGAATAAGACCGGAAGCTACTGTTGCTTTAGCATATTTGTATTTAGCAAAGGGAGATAATCAAAGAGCTTTAAATTTATTCAATGAAAATATAGCTAATAATCCTAGAATGCCCGAATCTTATTATAATTTAGCTAATTACTATTATTTAAATAAAAATTATAATTCTGCTTTAAATGAAGTAAATAATGCATTACATTATTATACAAATTACAGCGATGCTAAAGTGCTTCAGGCTAATATATATATAGCATTGAATAGATTTGATGATGCTATTGGTATATTAGAGTATATGCCTGATACAGATTTTAATAATAATTCTAAATATTATTATATAGGAAGCGTTTATGAGGGAGCTAATAATTATCTTAGAGCTAAGAATGCTTATATAAATTACCTCAAATCAAATCCTGAAAATGAGCTTGGAAGACTTGCTTATGAGAGAGTTCTTATTAATACTAATCCTACACCTGATTATGAAAGAGACAGAGCCGCATTATATTATGGGAATTTAGCATCTTATTATACAAGACTTGCTGATAATGTAAGAGCTCAGGCTTATTTAAAACACATGTTAAGATTAAATCCTGCTAATACTTATGCAAGATTAATGCTTTCTGATGTTTACAGAAGAATGGGATTACAAGAAAAATCTCTTGAAGAACTTGAAATAGCTAGAAATGTTAATCCGGAAGATAAATCTATATCATATAAATATGATAGTTATAAAAGAAAATTAGATAAGAATATTATATCAAAGTCTTGGGGAATAAATCAGTACGCTATAGAAAAAGCAGGATTTACTATAGCAATAGCAGATACTATAGTTGCTCAAAAAAATAGTCCTATGTATTTAAATACTGCTTTATATCAAACATTATCTTATGTTTTGCCTCAGTTTGGAAGATTTAAAGTATTAGATATGTATACAAATTACTATAATACTAGGGATTTGTATAGAGAATTAAATAATAGAAATGTTGATTATTATTTGAAAGGTTCTGCTTTCCAGAATAATGATACTTTTACAGTTATGCTTGATTTAGTTGATGTAAAAAGTGAAAAAGTTGTTACAAACTTTACTATTATGACTAGAGGAAGAGAAAAAATGGTCGGCGCTGCTGTTATGACTGGAAGAGTTATAAATAATACTATTCCATTTTACTCTAAAATAATAAAGATTCATAATGATAATATATATATAAACTCTGGAAGAATGCAGGGTATTACTAACAATATGAATTTAATTGTATATAATACAACAACACCTAGAACAGATTTATCTACAAGAGGTTATAATAGTGCCATAGGTATGATAAAAATTATAACTGCTGATGAAAATGTATCTTTAGGTAAACTTATAGACGGAAGAGTATTAAATAAGATAAATTTAAATCAAATAGTAATGCCTTATATAACAAATACTGCAAGTCAAACTACTAATACAAATAATAATGTACAGCAGTAATGTTATGAACAGAAATATTGTAGGTGTATATGGACTTATATGCTCAGGCAAGAGTTCATTTTCTAAAATGCTTGCAAATGAAATGAATGCTTTGTATATTGATGCAGATTTAATAGGTCATAATGCTTTAGCAGAGAATAAAGAAAATATAGTTAAAGAATTTTCTTCTGATATTTTAGATGAGAATAATAATATAGATAGAAAAAAACTTGGCAAAATAGTTTTTAATAATTCAAAGAAATTAAAAAGACTTGAAGAGCTTAATTATCCTTATATAGAAGGAAAGGTAAAAGAATTAATAGATTCAACAGATAAAGATGTTGTTATAGAAGCTGCTCTTATAATGAGAAGCCGTATAAAATTCATGTGCAATAGTCTTATATATGTTAATGCTAAAACTTCTGATATAATAAATAGAATGAAAAAAAGCAGAAATATATCAGAACATGAAGCAAGAAAAAGATTAAAAATGCAAAGAGATGTTAAAAATAACAGGTTCAATGCCGATATTTTAATAAACAATATGAAAGATTATAATCATTTGATTATGGTTTCAAAAAAATTAGGAAGGCATTATGGATTTAAATCAAAATACAGAAGAAAAAGGCTCTTCTATTAATAATAATCAATTTGGCAGAAGAAAAACACTTTATATAGTTAATTTTACACCTATAAGATTATTAGTATTTTCTATAAGTGCAGTTGTATTAATACTATTCATTTTTGTATTGGGATTTCATTTAGGCGGTTCAAAACCAGTACATGCAAACAATAATTCTGATGATTCTATGGAGGCATTAATGCACGGTGCTGAAACATCAGATAATATGGATAGCGAAATCAGCAGTGCAGATGTCCCTAATAATGATATAATGGCATTAAATGAATATGATAATAGTTCTTCCAGTATAATAAGAGAAGGAAATACATCCGCTGACAGATATAATGAATATACTCAGAATTTGGCTTCAGAATTAGATGCTATTAATGAAGATATAAAAGAGCAGGAAACAAGAGGAATGTCTCCAAATTCTACATATACTCCTCCTCAGCAGCAAATGGCTGTTATTACACCTAGTGCAGTGCCGGCTTCATCAGCAGCAAATAACAGCACAGCAAATACAAGAGTTCCTTATTCAAGATCATCATCAAGCGATTCTATATATTTTATACAGGTTGCTGTTGGTTATGATAAAGAAAGCACATATTCTGCAAGAGATACTTTGAAAGCCAAATTCCCTAAAACTTTTATAAAAGAAGAAAAAACAGATGATGGTAAAATGATGTATAAATTAAAAGTTGGCAGATATGACAGCAGAGAGGATGCTCAAAAGGCTTTGGCTGAGATAAAAAAGATACCAGCCTATAAAGATAGTTACATTTATTCCGATAAAAAAGTAAGTTAAATAAAAATATCCTAAAAGTTATAGTGATACCCTTTTAAATGAATAATTTGAAAGGGTATTATTATATTTAAACTATTTGTTCAAATTTGGCATTTTTAGATTCCTTATTGTCTATATCTATATTTCTATTTTTGTATTCATTATTAATGTCATCATAATATGATGCTGTTATGTTTAATATATTTTTATCCTCTTTTGAAAAATATCCCATTATCATGGCAGAATCATTAATTATACTATCTATATTTTCTATTTCTTTTATATTCATAAAAAGTTCTAAATATCCGAAAGGTCCTCTGTTATAATTAGGTCTTAATGTTATACAGTTTTTTCTTATTCTTTTTTCTAAGGCATCATTTTCTTTTTCATTTCTCCCAAGTAAGAGCTTCACATTTTTATCCATTCTAATATGTCTGCCTATAGCTAAATACTGCATTAATTCCATATTAAGTATATCAAATCCATTATTAGAAGTTAAATCAGCATACCTTCTTGCATATCCTTTATCAACTATAGCACATCCTGCACCTGCCGGAATAGGATAATCGCTTATGCCGAACTCTTCTGCTAATTTCATTTGTACATGTCTGGATCTGCCGTATATATCATAAAGATTTTCTCTTTTTATTAAACCTTCTTTTTCAGGTATAGTTATAGGTAAAAGTTTTGCTGATAATGGTCTTAATAGCCTGCCTTCAAGTCCGCTTTCTTTTATAGCATTTATTAAGTCTTGAGATTTCTGACTCATTGGTCTTTGTCCTTTAACCTCTCCTGTAGCTACAAAATCAAATCCTTCTTCTTCCATTATTTTCTTAGCAGTTTTAAGCATTAATATATGACAGTCCAAACATGGATTAATTGCACTTCCGTATCCGTATTTAGGATGTAAAAACATATCCAAATAAACATCTTTTAATGAAACAAATCTTATTGGTATATTAAGAAAATCTGCAGCTTTTTTAGCAGGATCATCATTATATATTTCTAAAAGCTCTTCTTTTATAACAGCATATTCCAAACCAGTTACAAATCTTATAGCAAGAACATCGATATTTTCTCTTTTTAGTATTGCCCCTACAAGCATACTGTCTAATCCGCCGGATAATAGTAATATAGCTTTTGCTTTTTTATCGCTCATTAAGTTTTCCTTTTTATAAGTTTATTTTTTATAATATACTAAAATTATTTTGTTTTGTCAACATTATTGTTTTTACATATTTGGCATTAATGCAGATATATTTGACAAAGCATAAAAATTGATTATAATTAAAAAATGATGTAATAGGAGGTATTATGAAGAAATTTGTTATCATATCTATTATAATAATTAGCTTATTAAGCTGCAATTCAAATAAAAATAATAATAATGAAACAGTTGCTGATACAGAAATAAGTTCTAATGTTAATAACATGACTGAAACATTAGAAACTAATATGTTAAATACTTATGAGATTTATGAAGGATATGCCGCTAATGAAGATATTGATGATATACTTCAAATGGCAGGAGAAGAAAATTTAAAAGCACTTGAGGAGCTTAATTTAGTAAAAGATATGTCCTCTT
>NZ_CALXRN010000006.1 GCF_944390595.1 uncultured Brachyspira sp.
TATTACTTGGAAGAGTTGTTAATCCTTTGGGTGTGCCTATAGACGGACATGGAGAAATAACTACCGATAAAAGGAGAGTTATAGAATTTCCTGCTCCTGGTATTGCTGACAGACAGGCAGTAAAACAGCCTCTTCAAACTGGTATTAAAGCTATTGACTCTATGACTCCTATAGGAAGAGGACAAAGACAGCTTATCATAGGCGACAGAGGTACAGGTAAAACTTCCATTGCACTCGATGCTATAATTAATCAAAAAGGTACAGGTGTTATATGTGTTTATGTAGCAATAGGTCAAAAGGCTTCTACTGTAGCCGGGGTTGTTGATACATTAAGACAGCATGGAGCATTAGAATATACAATAGTAGTTGCGGCAACTGCAGCTGATTCTGCTCCGCTTTTATATATAGCTCCTTATGCCGGATGTGCTATGGCAGAATATTTTATGTATGAGCAGAAAAAAGATACATTAATTATATATGATGACTTAACTAAACAGGCTAATGCTTACAGACAGATATCATTACTTTTAAGAAGACCTCCAGGAAGGGAAGCATTTCCGGGCGATGTATTCTATTTGCATTCAAGACTTCTTGAAAGAGCTGCCAAACTTAGCGATGAATTAGGCGGCGGTTCTTTAACTGCACTTCCTATAATAGAAACTCAGGATAATGAGGTTTCTGCCTATATTCCTACTAACGTTATTTCTATAACAGACGGACAGATATATTTGCTTGCAAGTTTATTTATGAGCGGTGTTCGTCCTGCTATTGATGTTGGTATATCTGTTTCTCGTGTAGGAGGTAATGCTCAAACTAAGGCTATGAAAAAGGTTGCCGGTACTTTAAGACTTGACCTTGCTTCTTACAGATCTTTAGAGGCATTCTCACAGCTTGGTATAGGACTTGATAAGGCTACTTTGGCACAATTAGACAGAGGTGCTAAAATGGTTGAGTTACTTAAGCAGAAGCAGTGTACTCCTTTGCCTTTTGAAGAACAGGTAGTTGTTATATTTGCTGCTACTAAAGGTTTCTTAGATAATATTGAGGTTGAAAGAGTTCATGAGTTTGAATGGAGATTATTGCAGTATATGAGAGCTGATAAGCAGAATATACTTGATAAAATTAAAGATTCAAAAGATATAGAAAATCCTGATGAACTTTATGCTGTTATAGAAGAATTTAAGTCTAAATTTTAATTTATATGAATAAAATATGTTTTTTAATATTGGCACATAAAAATCAATTAATGAGATTGATTAATCATCTTAAAAAAGATTTTGATATTTATATTCATATTGATAAAAATAGTAAACTTAATCTTAAAAGTTTTGATAATGTACAAGTTTATAAAAAGAATTATGTACATTATGCAGAAATTACTCAAATTACTACTGCTTTATTCTTAATTAAAGAAGCTGTAAAAAATAATTATAATAGGTATTGCTTTATAAGTGGGCAGGATTTACCTTTAAAAAATAATAATTATATACAAAATTTTTTTGATAGTAATTTTGATAAAGAGTATATAAATTATTATCAAATTAATAGTGTGAAAGATAATAAAATTTTTAATATTCCTTCTTATAATAGGGTACAGTGTTATAATTTTGAAGGTTTATATAGAAAATTATTGAGTACACATATAAGAAACTTTTTATCTAATTTGAATATAACAAAAAATAAAGTTAAATATGATATATACCATGGATCTTCTTGGTGGAATTTAACTAATAATGCGATTGAATATATATTGAATTATTTAATTAAAGATAAATATTTTATAAATCAATTTAAAAATGTTTGGGGAAGCGATGAATTCTTTTTTCAATCTATATTGTTAAATAGTGAATTAAAAAGTAACTGTATAAATGATAATTTAAGATACATCGATTGGAGTGAATCAGAATGTTCTTCTCCTAAAACTTTTGGAATTTCAGATTATGATATGATAAAAAATAATGATAATAATAATTTATTTGCCCGTAAATTTGATGAGAATATTGATAATGATATAATAGATAAATTATATAAAGATTTAGAAGATTAAAAAAATTCTAATAATTTGGAGTTTTATTATGGCAGAGAAACTTAATGTATTGAAGGCAAGAATAAAAGCTGTAACAAGTACGCATAAAATAACTAAAACAATGGATATGATAGCACGTTCCAGAACGGCAAAGATATTAACAGTGGAACAAGGTATGCGTCCTTTTACTCAGAAATTAAACAGAATAGTAGAAGATCTTTCTCATTCAGATATGGATCATCTTCATCCTTTGCTTTCTCCAAAAAAGAAAATAAAGAATATAATACTTTTTGTTGTAACTTCAAGCAGAGGTTTATGCGGTTCTTATAATACAAAGATTTTTGATGAGGCTATGGAGAGAATAAGGCATCATCACAGACATGGAAGAGAGGTTGAGCTTCATGTACTTGGAAAGAAAGGTGAGGTATATTTTGAAAAACAGGGAATACCTATAGCACGTAAATATCCGCGTATAGATGAAGAGTCTAATTTTGGTGATTGTGCTACTGTTGTTCAGCGTTTCATGCACCAGTATGCTATTGATAAAGCATCAAGAGTAGAAGTTATATATACTAGATATTATACTAGGGTTGTACATATACCTAAAATAAAAAGTTTAATCCCTATGATTCCGGATGAAGAAGATATTGAGGGACATAAAATAAAAAAACAATTAGATTATGTTATAGAACCAAATAGGGAAGAAGTGTTAAAAGAGATTGTACCTATGGCTATTAAAACTTATTTTTATTTTATGCTTACTAGTTCTTTTTTATCTGAGAATGCTGAAAGATCTATTGCTATGAGGAATGCTACAGATAATGCTGAGAGATTATTATCTGATCTAAAAAATAAAGCTAACAGAGCCAGACAGGAACATATTACTAATGAGCTTCTTGATATTATAGGCGGTTCTGAGGCTATATAATTTATTTTTTGATAATAGAAAATTAATACCATTCATATATTTATTTTATGAATGGTATTTTTTTATTTTAAATTTTTTTGTTATAGAATTAAGGAATGATTTAAAAAATTATAAGTATAAATTCGATATTTTTTAATTATTTAATAAAGCAATCTTTATTAAGAATACTATAAAATTATTTATTTTTATTGTATAATACCTCAAATTATTAATTACTATGAGGCGGTATATGAAAAATTTGTTATTGATTTCTTTTGTTTTAATGATTACTTTTATTATTTCTTGCAGTAAAAAAGAAGATAGTAGTATAAGTAATAATGCAGTTTATGTAAGTGCTCCAGAGAATATATATCATAAAACCTATACTAATATTGTAAAGATTCAGGGTAAATATGTTAGTATGAATTCTTCTTTTTCTCACGGTGATAGAGAGGAAGGAGAATACAGCGAAGAGTATGATATATTTGAGGCTATACAAAATCATAGCTTAAAGAGAGTACAGGAATTAATAGAAGAAGAAGGCGAAGATATAGATCAAACTTATTTTGGAGATAGTTTATATAGTGAATTTATGGATGATAGTTATGCAATAGATGGGGGCACTCCTTTAATATTTGCTGTATTTTATAGAGATTTGGGTATAATGAAATATTTGCTTGATAAAGGTGCTGATCCTTATATTAAAGATGATGACAGTTGGAATGCATTTTTATGGGCTTGCGGCACAGGCAATGTTGATGTAATAAAAATGCTTGTACAGTCAGATTCTGATTTAGTTAATTCTCAAAATATGTATGATGCAAACGGACTTCATATGGCTGCTTTGAATGATAATGTAGAGGTTTTTGATTATTTGGTTAAGGATTTGGGTATTGATATAAACAGTACAGATGAGGACGGAGACGGAGTTTTATATTATGCCAATGAAGATGCAGCATTAGAGAAGTTAAGAGAGCTAGGAGCTGAAGAGTAATTTTATAAAAATAGTGGGTGTCTAGTAAATGAATTTGCTAGACTCAATTAGCTACAATTTTTATTAGTAATAATATAAAAAATTGTTCGCATTGTATAAATATAGTCAAAATAAATTATAAAATAATATAGCGTATATCAATGTACGAAGTGAATTGTTATAGCTTTATTAGCAACAATATAAAATATTTGTTTTTATAGTATAATTTTAAATTATTATGATTGGGTATATATGAAAAAATTGCTATTAATTTCTTTTGTTTTAATGTTTACTTTACTAATTTCTTGCGGTAAAAAAGAAGAGAATATTATAAGTAATGCTAATAATATAGATAATAAGATCGATACTAATGTAGTAAAAGTTCAGGGTATGAACTCAGATTTTTCTTATGGCAACAGAGAAGAAGGAGAATACAGCAAAGATTATGATATATTTGAAGCTATAGAAAATCATAGTTTAAAAAGAGTGATTGAATTAATAGAAGAAGGTGAAGATATTAATCAAACTTACAGCGGCG
>NZ_CALXRN010000007.1 GCF_944390595.1 uncultured Brachyspira sp.
TCATCTGCTTCATTTTTATTAACAGCAAATGCTCTCCATATATCAGGCTCATATCCTACTAGCAAAGGTGTTACATACAAAACATTATCTTCAATTATAGATAAATAATAATTTGTAATTTTTTCATGCTTACCTTCTTCGTAATTATGTTTTTCTACAATATTATATAAATAAAATTGATTATCATTTTTAGCACTATCAAAATAGTATAATATTTCTCCAGATTCAGATAAAATATTAGAATTTTTATCTATTTTATATATAGGATCATTACCTGAATATATGGAATCATTATCAGAATAATGTTCAAAATATTTAAGAATAACTTTACCTTCAAATAATTTTAAAAACTTTTCTTTTCCTTCCTGTGCATTTAAAACACTAACTGAAATAATAAATATAATAAATAACTTTTTCATAAATAATACTCCTAAAAATTAAGCTCCGTATTTTTCAAGCAATTCAATAATATCCTCTCTGCCTTCAGAAGCTGCAACCATTAAAGCATTTTTACCATAATAATTTTTTGCATTATAATCAGCACCTCCCTCTAAAAGTGCCTCAATTACTTTGATATCTACCTTATAACTGCTATATCTATATCCTCTATTTTTACTAATACACCAAGTTAATATATTCTCTCTTTTATTTTCAAGCTCTTCATTTACATCAATACCTGAACTCAAAAGTAATTTTACCATCTCAGCATCATTATTCTCTACAGCCACCATCAAAGGATTATTATGCTCATATTCTCCATAAACATTAAGATCAGCTCCTGCCTCTATTAATATCTTAACAGTATTTATATTTTTACTTCTTACAGCATACAGAATTAAATAATCATAATATCGTTCAGGACTATTATCAGAACCTGCATAGTCTGCCTCTTTATAATTTACATCTGCTCCATTTTTAACTAATTCTTTTACAACTTCAGGACTTCCTCCAGCTTTAACTGTTTCATATAAAGCCTCATCAAATCCATTAGCTCCTGACTTTATAAGTTCACGAATTATTTCAATATTACCTTTTTTAGATGCATAAGTTAGATAATAATTAGCTTTTGCTCCTTTTTTTAAAAATTCTTTTACTCTGTTAATATCATTTTTATATATAGAATAAAATAAAAAATCAGTAGGGTTAGCACCTTTACTTAACAAATATTCAATAATATCATTTCTGCCGCTATCAAGAGCAAAAAAAGCAGCATCAATTTGCCCGCCTCCATAATAAGTTACATCCGCACCGAATTTCACTAATTCTTTTACTAAATCTAAATTACCGCTTTTCACTGCATATATCAAAGCACTAAATTTTTTTTCATCTACTATATTGACATCAGTGCCTGTTCTTATTAATTTTTTAGCAGCTTCTAAATTTCCATTTTTACAAGCTTCTATTAAAGCTTTTTCATCAGCATTATATTGAGTAAAAGCCAATGAATTAAATAAAGTAAATGAAAAAATCATTATTGTTAATATTTTAAAAATTCTCATAAAATAACCCCTTCGACTATAAAATATTTTTTATTATATATAAATATACATAAAAATCAATAAGAAAATATGTTTAAACCATATAAATACGTAAACAATTATAAGTGCCCGCCCTTTATATTTTTTATTTTTTCTGATATTTCTGTCTTATTTTATTTAAAATTGTAATTAGTTATTTTAGCTGCCCGCCCATAGTGTTATTTAAACTTATAGCTCTATAACCGCACGCAGAATGAGTCTAAAAATATAGATTTGTTTGAAATTCAAATTATACAATATTACAAAATGTATTAACCGTGCGTTAAAGAGATTATAAATCTAATAAACACTTGGGCGGGTGCTTTAATTTCTAATTTCAACTAAAAGACAAATAAAGTTTAATATTCATGTATAAACAATAAAGATAAAGGGCGGGGGTTTTAGAATAAATTTTTCTAAGATTGAATTTTAATAAAAAAATATACCCTATAGGGATTTAATTAAAAACTTGCAAAAAAATATTTTTATTATATACTAATGAAAACTTAATTATAGGATATATTGTTTATGAAATATTTATTAATTTTTTTTCTCTCTATTCTAGTATTTTCTTGCAATACCAAGGAACAAAATAATAATACAGATAAAGCGACTATAAACATAGATGATAGTACAGATGACATAAATAAAACAGAACAATCAAATACATATAATAAAGATAATAAATCAAATAATTCATCAATAAATACAAATGAAACAGAAGAATCAGCATATTATTCATACACAGATGAAGAAATTATAGATTTTATAAAATCAGGAGATTTTGAAACAATCAAAAAATTAATTGAATCAAAAAGTTTAGATGTTAATTATAATTTAGAGATAAATGAATATTCTAAGTCAACGCCTTTAATACAAGCTATAGAATATAAACAAACTGATATTATAAATTATTTATTAGAAAATAATGCAGATGTTAATTTAGCATCAGAACTTACAGGCTTTACTCCTCTTATGGCTAGCCTTAATAATATTGCTATAGCAGAGCTTTTAATTGAAAAAGGTGCTGACATTGAAGCTAAAGATGATGACGGAATTAATGCTTTAGTTTATGCCTCAACTTATAATAATGAAGAGATGGTAAAATTTTTACTTGAGAAAGGTGCCGATGCCAATACAGTATGCGAAATAGAAAATGAACATATTGATATATCGCCTACTCCTTTAATGAATGCTGCTTATAGAGGGAATACTAATATAATAAATATGTTATTAGAAAATGGTGCTGATATTAATTATAC
>NZ_CALXRN010000008.1 GCF_944390595.1 uncultured Brachyspira sp.
ACCCTAAACTAATTATAATTTATTTTTTAAAGTAAGATAAATATGGAATTTTGTCAATAACTTAAAAAAATAATTTATACTTGTTTCAAAACTTTAGCTGATAAAATTATTATAATATATATTGTATACACCTATGTCAATTTTTTATTGTTATTTTTCCCGCCACACGCCATACCTAAAAGGCACTCCATACAATCACAGGCGGACAGTGTCAAAGAAACTATATCATCAACATGCTCAGATACGCTTTGCGAAGGGCGATATTTGACGAAGTCCACCTTTAGGTGTGCTTAAATTAATAACCTATCTTACATGTAAAGTAATTTTAGCATGATTTAGTACTAATTTTACATTTGCACTTTCGCGAAGCGTGCCGACGAAGTCCACCTGCGGTGTCGGCAGCAACTTTGACGAAGTCCGCAGAGCGTGTGCGGTGGGAAAAAGTTGAATAAAAATTTACAAAATATAGTTGTTTAGGTAGAAAAACAAGCCTATTATTATTTATCAGCATATCTGAAAGTATTAACAGCAAGAATCAAAGCAATTATTAAACATACTAAAAGTACAGCTATTCCAATAAAATATGCATGAAAATCAAAATAAAAAGCACCTCTAAAGGCATTCAAAAAATACTGAAAAATATTTAATTTGCTTAAAATTTTCACTATATTTGGAGCATTGTATAAAGAATAATATCCGTCACTCAAAAACATAGAAGCCATCAAAATAATATTATATAATATGCTTGCAGTTTCATTATTTTTAACCAAGCTAGAAACAAAGAAGCTTATAAATATATAAAGCAAAGAAGCCAATATAATTACAGGCAAAAATAAAAGTATAGAAGCAAAAGAAAATTCCAATTTAAAAAATAAAGCACATACCAAAAATACAAATAAACAGCTTATAATAGATATTATCACCCAAGCACATGATAAACTTATAATATATTTGTATAAAGGAAGCGGCGTTACTTTAAGAAGGTTATAAACTCCTCTTCTTCTCTGACTAAGTACATTAAAACTTGTAGTCATAAAGGAATAGGCAAGCACACTCACACAGCTCATAGCGGTAAGTATATGCACGGTATAGCTTTCCATTTTAAAAAAAAGTCCCAATGATATAACTATCACCAAAGGAAAGAATATAGACCAAAATACAAGAAAAGGATCTCTTATAGCTTTTTTTATTGTGAGTTTAAATATCGTTTTCATAACTATTCTTTTTTATAATAATTTTTTAATATATACCTAAACAAATATATTTTGTCAAAAATAATTTTTTTAATTTAAAATATTTTCAGGGCTTCGCCCCGAACCCCAGTTCTTTTATTGATATAAAAGAACCAAAACAACTGCATTTTTATTTGTTATACCCTAATTTAATAGGCATGTTTTTAATATAAAGTTCTAGCAACTGCGTTTTTTGCTACTTTGACGAAGTCCGCAGAGCGTGTGCGGCAAAAAAGTAGATAATTCCATATAAAGTCCATCAGTTGACAAACTGAAAAATTTTTAGTATATACTAAAATTAATAATTAGTAATATGCAGGTAAAGTTTCTCCAAACTGTCAAAATTATATTTATTTAAAAGTTCCTCTTTGATGCCGCTTTCTAATATCTCTCCTTTATATAAAAATACTATTCTTGTAGCCATATCTTCTACTTCATCTAAATCATGGGAAGTAAAAAGTATAGTTTTATTATTCTTAGCAAGCTCTAATATCATATTTTTAACATTATATCTTTCTCTAGGATCCAAACTTGCAGTAGGTTCATCAAATATAAGTAAGTCCGGATTTTGCATAGTAGCTATCATTATGGCAAGTTTTTTCTGCTCGCCTCCTGAAAGTTTAATGGCAAGAGTTTTTGGATTTAGTCCGTATTTTTTTATAATATTATCTATCTCCTCATTACTCATATTCATATCATAAAGAGCTGAAAACATCAATACATTATCTCTTACAGTGTATCCTTCAAAAAACGGGGTAGACTGAAGCTGAACACCTATATGTTTTTTATAATTATCTATATTTATTTTTAATTCTCCGCTGTCAGCTTTTAATATTCCTAATAATATATTTATAAGAGTGGTTTTTCCTGAACCATTAGGACCTACAAGTGCTATAACTTCGCCTTTATTTACATCAAAATTTATTTTTTTTAATATTATATTTTTATTAAATTTCTTTTCTATATCTATGGCACTAATCAATTTTTCCATTAAATCCAACTTAGTCAATTATTATAAAACCCGCTGCATTAATAAAAATTAACACAGCAGGCATACTAATTTACTATAAGCTATTATAATAAATTAATTGTTTGTTGTAGTTGTTACATTAACGCAGCAAGAACAACAACAAGAGCAACAACATCCTCCAGGAGTCAATACAACAGATTGGCTTTTTAGAGAACATGTTGTGCGTACTTTTGAAGAATATTTAATCATATAAACAACTCCTTTTTGATGTTTTTTATATTAAAATTTTATACAATTTTTTTCATATAAAATATTAATACCCATAGTAATTTCAAGAATATTTACGCATATTCTCGAACTGTCCGAAATAATACATAGTAAAAGATATATTAGCCAATATAGCAGGCATCAAACTTCCGCTATACTCAAATACAAGGCTATTAATAGTGATAACAACAAAACAAGCTATAGTAAATATAATACCTTGTTTAATGCTGTTTACTCTAAAAATTTCCTCCAATGAAAATAACATACTCACTATGAAAATAGTAAAAAATACGCTTTTTAATTCGTATTTAACAGCTGAATATATCACTCCATTAAAAAACAAGCATTTTATTATACTTGCTAACATTATCAATATCCATTTAGGACTGCTTCTTGATGAATAAAGCATATCCACAGACGGAACTAATAATATATTGCTAAATACAACATTTGTTTTTATACTCTTATTAATTAAGCTCAGTATTGCCATAATTATTTCAAAAGATGAAATAACAGCAAAAATATTAATAAAAATATAAACTATGTATTTTCTATCTATATGTAAATATAATAAAATATTTTGTTTTTGCAAATAACTTATTAATAAAGCAAAAATAATTATAAAAAACCAGTATATATAAGTACTGACATAAACATATATTTCATTATATTCTCTTTTGCTGTGATTCATTAATTTAAAACATATATTGTTAATGATATTCTTATGCTCTGAAAATTTAACTATAATACCTAGTATAAAAGATATTGCTATATATGGCAGAAGTTTAAAAAATATCAATTTAGCCTCTCTTTACTATTTGATGACAATATATATAAAATCATATTCTGTGTAAAATGTGTAATTAAAGGTGCCGTAATACTAAAAGAAGAGTAAACAAAAAGTAAAGAATATATAATTCCTACAATAAACTTTTGAAAAACAGAATTTGCCCCAAAATATATATGATTAATAGAATATATAAATGCAGAAAGTACAATTACAATAAAAATATTTATAGATAATATATTATAAGCAATATTAAAAAATACATGCCTAAAAATTATCTCTTCGCATACAACACCTATAAATATGATTACAATATCAAAAAATATATTCTTTTTTTCTATAATTTTATGAACTTCAATATTTTTTATCCAAAACCTATATTTAATATAATGAACCATCATTGCCTCAAATATTTCTAGTCCTATACATACAAAAGACATAATAAAAGCTAATACAGCAAAATAAATGCTTATATTATAATTAATACTTCCAATATATCCTGTAAAAAATACCATTATAACAAATAAAATATAACTTAAAGTATTTGGAAGAATATTGTTTATTTTACCTAAATTTAATTTTATAAATATGCCAATTAAGGATGTAGGAAAAGAAACAGCAATAAGCACAAGCACAGCACTAAGGTAATGGGTGTGGGAATTCATTATTAGAAATTCCTCCGTTTTTAATTATTCTAGGATGTGCACTATAAGGAAAAGCAGGCATTGACATCTGTACAAACTCCGGAATATATACTCTTATAACATGAAAGTCTTTATCATGTATCTCCGAAGGCGTAATATCCAAATATACTGCATATTTTGAAATATCATAAAGCTCTTTTAATAAATACTCTAAATCATTTTCAGTATTAATTTCAAGATTTTTATATTTTTTTAATTGAACCTTTTCCTGAACCTTGCTGTTAATAAATTTTAACTTTTTATCTTTATTATCCAAATTTGCCCAATAATTAACATTACTGTCAAGATTAAGATAACTTTTTTCATGTACAGTTTCTAAATAATCTGCAGGCATAGATAAAGGACCATTAATATTCAATGTAAGTATAGCCAAAGCCTCCATAAAAGCTCTGTATATAACTTTTTTAGGATTAAGTCCTGAAGAAGTTCCTACAACAATATAAGGAGATTTTTCCTCTTTATTTGTAAGCATAACAGTAAAAACATAACCTAAATTGTTATTAACAGTATAATCAAATACTCTTACAGTATAATTAATATCTTTTAAAATAGTATTTAAAGTTTCATTAAGTATATCATCATCAATAATAACTTCTTTAACTTTGCTGTCTGTATACCATTTTATCATACATGCATCGCATTCAACTATTTCAGTTATAGCAGATTTTAAAGCAAGCGGAATATTTTTATGGCTTGCACTTCCCTTTGAAAAACCGCTTATAAATACTTTCTCTTTTTTATCTCTTCGTATTACATGCGATAAAAAGAAATTCTGAGCAGGAACATAATATTCTTTATCTTTATCAAACAAAGAAGGAAGAAGAACCCAAGATAATACATCATCCTCTGTAATATTTTCCAAAATACCAATACTGTTTAATTTATTGCAATCATCATCGCTGTAAATTTTAACATATTCCCAAGGTATAACATTATTAGGGTACTTTTCTTTAAGATGATTATAAGAAGCATATTTTAATTTTTCTTCAAAATACAAATTTGAAGTAAATAAAGCATATCTTTCAATGCCTTCTCCTAATAATCTGATAATAGATTCTTCTCTATATATTCCGTATCCTGAAAGATGATAATTAATTTCTGCATTATCTCCTAATAATATTTTATGATAATTTGGAAGTATTGCAGTACAAGTATTAATATTCTCAGAAATTACTGAATTAGACTGCATTATGATAATGGAATCAAGAATTCCCGTCTGATGTCCGCAAATTGAATTATATTTATTTAAAACATTTTTATAACTTGGGTAATAATTAAGCATGTATCCGTCCAATTATTTTAATATCACTTTACTTGAAAACTTTTCTATAACCTCTTTCGATGAAGTATACATCTCATTATATTTTGCTCTGCTTATATGTCCGCATGCAGGACAGAAAGGCACTCTAAGCAAATCCTGAATCTGAATTTCTATAGAAGGTATATAAACATTTATAACACGTCCTGCAAGTTTGCATTTTCCTATAGCAGCAAATAAAAATGCTTCATACAATGCTATAGAAGTAAAACTTTGTAAAATTGGAGTTATATAAGTTTTTTTATTTTTTATTTTGAAGTTCATAGTCTGTTTTACAAAGTTATTATAAACAGTCAAGCTCTCATTTCTTGCTACTACCCTATTTTCAAAACATTCATAGCAAGCTGTTTCCTTTCCTTTAATAGTTGTAATATTTAAAAAAGGACCATCCAATATAGATATCACTATAGGTATTGATTTTTCAAGCAATAATCTATTGATATTTCTAAGCAAGTTGAGTCTTGGTTTTTCTACGCTTACAACTACGCATGATATTCCATCAAATAACTTTAATAATTCCTTTTGGGTTTCTATATTTTCAATAGCATCTGTTGTATCTGTAATATTAGATTTCTCTATTCTTTTTATATCATCAGAACTCATCATATCAACATTCATATATAAATCTTCTGATGCTAATTTAGCATACTCTTTTAATCTGTCATTATCTGTGATGAATATTATTTTATTTTTCTGAACCTTGCTTTCATCTGGTATATCATAAAAATATTCCCCTATAAACTCATAAACCGTATTAAGCATATTATTCTTTTTATCATCATACTCTAAAAATCTGTTTCCAATCAAAGAATTTATAATATCATTTAACAAATTGCTGTCTTTTTCATTAAGAGAGAATTTTTTTACTATATCATCAAAAGATATAAGTTTATCGTCAAGAAGCTCTTTAACAATAAACATTACAACTTCTCTCATATTATCTTCTAAATCGTTAAGAGTTAAAGAAGCCTCTTCAAAATTCCATATTCCTTTTCTAAATCTAATCTCATCATCAGAATTGAAAAAAATGCTTACACTATCATAAAGTTTGATGTTTTTTTTAGCTATATTCAATTAACCTATTATTATTTTTTTATTTGTTTTATTACAAAAATCATTTTGAAAGCAGAGTCAAATGCACAACATGATTAGTATTTCCGTCAATATTTAAAAACTCTTCGGATAAAGTTTTATTAAATCCGCCTATATCGCATGCCAAAATACCGCTGGCAGCAGCAGTAAGCTGTATATTTTGAGCAATTTCTCCTGTTTCTATTAATGCAAATTGAAATCCCATATCTCCGTATTTTCTTGAGTTTTCATATATACTATATACATAATAAACAGATACAGCAGTTTTTCTTAAATCTATTTCTCCGCCGAAAATATTATTGTTATAGTAATTCTCTAAATCTTCATCATTGAATAATTTATTTTTTTCAAGAGAATGAGTAAAAGGCATATATTTGTATATACCTTTATCAAGATTATTTACATTAAGAGCTGCAACGTAAAGATATATGGGATAAAGTCCTCCTCCCGAAGGAGCTGTACGTAACTTTGATATATATTTATCTCCGAATGTAATTGTACCGTATTCATTTTTACCAAGTTTAAAATCAAAATCTCCTGAAATACCGTCTCCATAATAAAGCAATGTTGATAAATCGCTTAATGTTAATGGATTTCCCTTAAAATCTCTTCTGCTTCTTCTTGATCTTATAACCGAACCTATAGGAGCATTTAAATTTTTATAAGGAGGAAGTTTAACAGCATTTCCTTTTTTATGAACTTCCTCTTCTAATAATACTCTATTACTTAAAGAAGCATCTATAGGAAATGATGAATAGCTTACAACATTATATATTTCTGATAAATCTATTGATGACTTTTTAGAGTTTAAAAGATATTCTTCGCTTATATTTCTATTAACCTCAGAACTTATAGCTCCTCTGTAGGAAGATTCTGCGGTTTTTATCCCTATTGTATCAGCATACATTGAAACTGGTATATTTGAAGAAAAATTTACTACGCTAAAAAGCAAAGGTATTTCTTTTGATTCTAACTCTTCTTTTGTTATTTCTATCTTTTTTGTTTTTTCATTTTTACTTTTCTTATCAGGTCTCTTTATGATTCCCATAACATTCCTATGTATTTTTACTTTATCAATATAATAACCAAATATAACAAATTTCATAAAAATATCATCAATTATTTTTCATAGTGTTGAAAAACATAATAAATTTTATATAATTTTAATGTAATCTAACAAAGTTATATTAGCGAGGATTAATATGATAAAAAAATTATACCCAGCCCTAATATTAAGTACAATTTTTCTATTTTCTTTTTCTTGTTCAAATCAAGCGAATAAAAAAACTGGGAACTCAGGAAATCTTACTATAATACACATGAATGATACTCATGGAAGAGATGAAGAAGAGATGATAATTGATAAAGATGCAAATCCTCCTACAACTAACTATATGTACGGAGCTTCAAGAAGAGCATTTTATATAAAAAGTGTAAGAGAAACTAATAATAATGTGCTTGTTTTACATGCTGGAGATACTATAACAGGAAGTGCGTATTCTACAGTATTTCAGGGAAGAGATGAAGTTGATATAATGAATATGATTGGCGTAGGTGCTGCTGCTGTAGGAAATCATTTTATAGATTACGGACTTGATAATTTTACAGAAATAATGAAAGAAAGAAAATTTCCTACTCTATCTATTAATATAAAAAATAAAGCTGACAACAGTTATTATGCGGTTCCATATATGATCACAAATATTAATGGGCTAAATATTGCAATTGTAGGGGTAACAACAACAGATTCTGTTTATAACCCTAAATATATTAAAGATATAATATTTGAAGAAGAGATAAAAACATTAAAAGATTTTATGAAGCAGAATCCTCTAAATACTACTAATGATGTTACAATATTATTAAGCCATGCGGGGTATGAAACTGATAAAAAAATAGCTGAGAATATGCCTAATACTTTTGATATAATAATAGGAGGACATAGTCATACGGAATTATATGAAGCTGATATTGTAAATGGAACTCCTATAGTACAGGCTGGATATTATGGCCATCATTTGGGGCATATAAATTTAAATGTTAATAATGGAATAATGGATAAAGAAAATTTAGATTATAAATTAGTAGCTATGGATCAGAATATAGATCAGGATAAGGATATGCTTAGTTTTATTGAAGAGATGAAGGGTACTGTAAATAAAGAATTCAATGTAAGAATAGGTACTTTGCCTAAAGATTTAGAACATGACGGTATAAGAAGCAACTCTATGGCTATAGGAAATTTTGCATGCGATTTGGTTTTAGATTCTTATGATAATATAGATATCGCCATAGTAAATTCAGGAGCATTGAGAACTCCTATATCAGCAGGGGATATAACTTTGGGTAAAATACAAAATGAATTCTTCCCATTCGATAATCAAGTTGCTGTTCTTTCATTAAATGGTAAAGATTTATTGGATATAATAAAAATATCGGGACAAAAAAGAGGTAAAGGAGGATTTTTACAATTCTCAAGAGGCGTAGAAATAGTTTATAAAGAAAATGGAAATTTAGCATCTGCTAAATTAAATGGAGAAGACATTACAGAAAATAAAGATTATAAAATTATTATATCTGATTATATACTTGACGGAGGAGACGGATACGTTGACAGTGAAGGAAATCCTATAGGAAGAAAAGGAAAAAATATTATTATGACAGGAAATGATATAAGAGATGCATTAATATCAAAAATAAAAGAACTTAATAATATACCTAATGAATATATAGATGAAAAACCTAGAATAATATTTGAATAAATATTAATGTTTTAAGAGCCTGCTTAAAAAATCAGGACAGGCTCTTTTTTATTAAACAATTATTTAAATCTCTCTCCGGTTATATAATAATATACCCATTTAGCTATATTCTCAGCATGATCTCCCATCTTTTCAAAATATTTCGCTATCATCATTAAATATATAGCCTGATCTGCATTCTCAGCACCGCTTTTAATCAAATCAACCATAGAATCACGCATTTTATAAAATAGTATATCAACTTTATCATCGCTTTCTATAACATCCTTTGATAATTTAGAATCTTTTTCTTTAAATGCTTTTAAACAGTTGCTTACCATATCATCTATTATCTTAGACATCTCTATTATAGTATCAATATTCTTTTTATATATATTGCCCTCTAATAAAAATCTAAGCAAATCGCATATATCCTTGGCCTGATCTCCTATTCTATCCAAATCTGTGGATATTTTTAAAGCAGCAGAAACTATCCTTAAATCAGTAGCCACAGGATGACCCAAAAGCAGCATTTTAAGAGATGAACTTTCTATTTTGTATGATATTCTATTTATATTTCTGTCATTTTCTATAACTTGATTTGCAAGTTCTATATCTCCATTAGTTAAAGCTTTAGTAGAATTTCTTAAAGCCTCTAATATCATATCGCCTGCCTCAATAACATGCTCTGTCAATTTATTTAATTCTTCTTCAAATTTTTTCATTTTTTCTCCATGTTTATTTTTTATTGTTGCTATGACCGCCTACGGCGAATTCTTCATACGCCCACAATCATTAATTAACCAAATCTTCCTGTAATATACTTTTCAGTTTTTTCATTCTTAGGTTTGGAGAATATTTCTTCCGTATCATCATATTCTACTATTTCTCCAAATAAAAAGAAAGCTGTTTTATCCGATACTCTCATAGCCTGCTGCATATTATGAGTAACTATCACTATTGTATATTCATTTTTTAATTCATTTATAAGATCCTCTATTTTACCTGTACTTATAGGATCCAATGCACTTGTAGGCTCATCCATAAGAAGTATTTTAGGATTAACGGATAAAGCCCTAGCTATGCATAATCTCTGCTGCTGTCCGCCAGAAAGCCCCAATGCATTTTTATTTAGTCTGTCCTTTATATCATCCCAAACCGCTGCTTTAGTTAAACTATACTCAACTATTTCATCTAATTGGGATTTCTTTTTCACTCCGAATGTTCTAGGTCCGTAAGCTATATTATCATAAACACTCATAGCAAACAAATTTGATTTCTGAAAAACCATACCTGCATTTTTTCTTAAATAAGATACATTAACATTCTTATTATATATATTAACATCAGCTATTTCTATTTCGCCTTCTATTTTGCAATTAGGTACTAAGTCATTCATTCTATTAAAAGTCTTTAGTAAAGTAGATTTTCCGCATCCGGAAGGACCTATAAAAGCAGTTACAGTATTTTTATTTATATCTATATTAACTTTTTTTAAAGCCTGAAAAGATTCATAGTACAAATCCAGATCTTTTACTTTAATAAGCCTATCAGCATTAAAATTGAAATTTATGTTATTTAATTCTTTAGTCATTTATTGGAATCCTTTTTTAATAGTCTTTCTTTAATTTTGTATTAACAAGGAATAATGAAGCATTAAGAAGTATAACCATAATAAGCAGAATACTCGCTGTAGCGAAAGTTTGATTAATATATAGTCCCTCGCTTGAAAACATCCACATCATTACAGAAAAAGAACTTCCGGAACTTAAATATCCTTTAGGCATATATCTTACGGCACCTGCTGTATATATTAATGCAGCACTCTCTCCTACTATCCTTCCTATACTTAAAATAACAGAAGTCATTATTCCTGAAAAACCGCATGGAAGAACTATCTTAAATATTGTTCTAACCTTAGACGCCCCTAATGCCAAACTTCCCTCGCGTAAACTTGCAGGAATTGATATTAATGTTTCCTCTGTTTGTCTTATTATGGAAGGAAGTATTATTAAAACTAATGTTAAAGAACCCGCTAATATACTTCTTCCTATACCAAACAAATTTGCAAATATAAGCATTCCGAAAAGACCGAAAACTATTGACGGTATTCCGGATAAACTGTCTGTAAATATTCTTATAACAGATATTAATTTAGACTTGGCTTTTGAATACTCTGTCAAATAAATAGCAGCAAATACACCTAATGGTATAGCTATTATTAAGGACATAAAAAGCATCATTGAAGTTGACACTATTGCAGGCAAAAGAGTCATCTGAGAATTATTACTTTCGCCAAATAATAAGTTTAAAGTAATATGAGGTATTCCTCTAATAAGTATAAACAATACTATAAATACAAGAAGCAATGTTGATACCAGAGAAGCAAATATAGAAATGTATTTTAATATATCTGCTTTTAGAGAAGACATCCTCATTTCAATTTTTTTAAAAGAGAAATCATTCATATTTGTTTTATATTCTTTATTTTTAGAAAATAAACTGCTGAAAGAAAATGAAAAATACAAATTATTTCTTTTAAGCAGAGAAAGCACTATATTTATAACAAGTATAAATAACAAGAGAACGAAAGCAGTTCCAATCAATGCAGCCCTATGTATCCCTGCAGCATATCCCATTTCTAAAGCTATATTAATAGTCATAGTTCTGAAATATGAAAATAAATCGCTAGGTATAAAAGGAGCATTTCCTGCAACCATCATAACTGCCATAGTTTCTCCGATAGCCCTTCCAATTCCAAGAACAATAGCAGAAAATATACCTGATTTTGCTGCCTTTACTATAACTCCGAAAATAGCCTGAGAATGAGTATTTCCCAAAGCTATAGCTCCGTCATAATAATATTTATACACAGCTTCTAAATTATATTTTGTAATTGAAGTTATTGTTGGAAGTATCATTATAGCAAGTATTATTGAGCTGGCAAGCACTCCTTCTCCAACATCATTAGGAGATAATATTTTAAGAAAAGGAACTAATACTGACATTCCAAAAAATCCGTAAACTATTGACGGTATCCCAGCAAGCAAATCTATAATCTGAGATAATATAACTTTTAATTTTTTTGGGGCAAACATTGATATATAAACCGCTGTAAAAAATCCAAATCCTCCTCCTAAAAAAGTAGAAAGAATGGTTATATACATAGAGCCTACTATCATTGGAAATATTCCAAAATGTTTTGAAGAAGGCGACCAAGTCATGCCGAAAACAAAATTGAAAAATCCAACCTCTTTAAATATTGGGATACTATAAATAAAAATGAAAATACATATTGAAAATACAACTACAACAGAAAATATAGAACATATAAAAAATACATATCTCATTATTTTATCTAGTATTTCATTAAGTATATGTTTATTCACAATCTTGCATCCTAATTATTTTACAATCTCAAAAAAAGCTGATATACAAAATCAATTGCATATCGGCTTGATATTTTACTTAAATAGATACATACCCATTTTCATTAATAACCGTTTTCCCTGTATCACTATTAATGAAGTCTAGGAAAGCCTTTGTACCTTCATTAAGTTCAACTCCCTTTTTAGTGAATATATAGAAAGGACGGTAAAGTTTGTATGTATCACTTTTTATATTCTCTACAGATGCCTCAGCATATACATCCTGGCCTTTCGCTTTATAAGCTAATGGCTTGATAGTATCATCAATAGCACCCAAAGATATATAACCTATTTTTGAATCATCGCTCATAACAGATGTTTTTACTTTTCCTGTTCCGTCTAATATCTCAACTGTTGCAGGCAAAGGTACATCTTTTCCTATTGAAGTTAAATCTGTAAAAGCACTTCTAGTACCTGAACCGTCTTCTCTTGAAATTGACTTTGTTATATTTCCTATTGCTTTATTGTTTATGTATAGAGAATATAATTCTTCTTCGCTTATCTGAGTAATTTCAGAATCTTTATTAGCGATAATAACTATACCATCCTGACATAACAAATAAGAATCTAAACTAGTCAATTCATCCTCTTTCAAATTTCTTGAAGCCATGCCTATATTATTGTTTCCGTTTATAGTGTCCTGAACTCCAATAGTTGAATCTGATGTTTCTACTGTTACTGTATAATTTGTATTGACTTCTTCAAACTTTTCTGCAAGCTTAAACATAAGAGGTGCAACTGAAGAAGAACCTGTAATAACAATATCAGTAGGACTTGAGGCACCGCCTCCGCAGGATATAAGTCCGAACAGACTTATAAGGGTTAAGAAAATCACAATCTTTTTCATAAAATTGATTTACTCCGAAATAATAATTTTTTGTTAATCTCAAAAATTAACGCACCCCTTATATACTATAAAACATATTATGTCAATACAAATTTTGAAATTTTATTTAATTTTTTTTGTTTTTTAATAAACTATACCCTGCTATAATATATATTTTTTACATTAATTAATATAATTTTAAATTATATAAGATATAATTTATTTTAATTTGTCCGGATTGAGACATTTTAAACTATCAATAACAAATAAACCATCTTTTCTTATAAGTTTATCATCAAAATATATTTCTCCTCCTCCGTATTTTTTAGTCTGAATACATACTAAATCCCAATGTATTTGAGAATTATTTCCGTTAGGAGCTTCATCATAACAAGAACCGGGAGTAAAATGAAAACTTCCCATAATTTTTTCATCAAATAAAATATCTTTCATAGGTTCGGTTATATAAGGATTAACTCCTATAGCAAATTCTCCTATATATCTTGAACCTGCATCAGTATCTAATATTTTATTTATTCTTTTTGTATCATTGCATGAAGCATTAATTATTTTTCCGTTTTTAAACTCAAACTTTATATTCTCATAAGTAAATCCGTCGCTATAAAGAGAAGGCGTATTATAACTTAAAACTCCATTAACAGAATTTTTTACAGGTGCTGTAAATACTTCTCCGTCAGGTATATTCATTTTTCCATCGCATTTTATAGATTTAATGCCTTTTATAGAAAAAGTTAAATCCGTACCATTTCCAACTATTTTCACTTTATCAGTTTTATCCATAAGCTTAACTAAATTATCCATAGCTTTTGACATTTTAGAATAATCCAAATTACAAACTTTAAAATAAAAATCCTCGAACTCATCGCTGCTCATTGAAGCCTGCTGTGCCATTGCAGGAGTAGGATAATTCATAACTACCCATTTTGTGTTTTTTACTCTCTCTTTCATATGTACAGGATTTAAATAAAACTTCTCATATATTTTATTATTCTCAGTTTTTACAGAAGAGTTTTCTGCACTATTTAATCCGCCCCATATTCCAACATAAGCATCCATATCTTTCATAAGCATTAAATCAGATTTAGCCCAAGTTTTCATCTGTTCTTCATTACATTTTTTTAATAATTCTCTCATTATATGCGGATCATGATTCCATACAAAAGGATTCGCTCCAACCTTATAAGCTTCATTAATAATTGCTAAAGCTAAATTACGTTCATCTCCCTCTCCATAACATTTTATTAAAATATTTTCACCTTTTTTTAATTGACATGAGTAATTTACTATTGTCTTTGCCAATTTTTCTATTCTTGAATCTTTCATAATTATTTATCCTCTTTAAAAAAATTATTTTATTTACAAAAAAAGCAGCTATGCAAAATAAATGCAAACTGCTTAACAATTTCTAACTTCAATATCATATATTATTTATTAAATAAATGCATATAAGGAGCATTCATAATTTCTGCAAGCATTACAGCAGAAAAATTAGCTTCTTCTCTATTATAATCAGCTCCATTATCCAATAATACCTTAATAACTTCTTCCGGTTGATTCTTAATAATAGCCATATGCAAAGGACTCACACCTCTTTCATTAATTACATTTACATTAGCGCCTTTAGCGATTAAAGCAGCCACTACCTCAGGATTATCTATTTGTACAGCCAAATGCAAGCAGCTCATTTGATTATCATAATAATTAACATCTTCTTCAGTACTCTTGTCTATTATTTCTAATAACTTATCAATGTTTTCTTTTAAATCAAAATTTTCATCATCCTTCCTTTTAATAATTTTTTGAAGAAGTTCATACAACCTTGACTTCTTGTGTAATTTTGAATTAATTGGCATTATTCTTTATCCCCTGAAATAATAATATTTTAATATTATAATATAAACTAAAAATTGTTGCAATAAAAATATGAATTAGAATTTATTTATAATAGCTTTTCTATATCATTCATTATATTTTTGGGTTTAACAAAAGGCACATATCTATGTATTATATCTCCATTTCTGCTAATCAAAAATTTAGTGAAGTTCCATTTTATATTTTTATTCAATATATAATTACTATTATTTATAAGATATTGATAAAGAGGTTCTATATTACAACCTTTTACACATATTTTGCTAAATCTTTCAAATGTAGTTTCATAATGAATTTTACAAAAATTATTTATATCATTATTAGAACCTGGTGCCTGACTTAAAAATTGATTGCATGGAAAATCTAAAATTTCAAAACCTTTATCTTTATATAAATTATATAATTCCTGAAGTTCTATATATTGATTAGTAAATCCGCATTTAGTAGCTGTATTAACTATTAAAATAACTTTATTTTTATATTTTGATATTGATACATCATTTCCATTAACATCTTTAACAATATAGTCATATATACTCATTTTTCTTCACGTTCTTTCATTTTATATTCATTCCAAAGTTTATCCATCTCATCTAATGTCATATCCTGCAATTTTTTATTCATCTTGAATGCAGACTCTTCAACATAATTAAATCTTTTAGTAAACTTTTCATTAACTCTTATAAGAGAGTTTAAAGGATTAATTTTATTCATACGGGCAAAATCAAGAACAGTCATAATTAAATCCCCAATCTCTTCTTCAAGATGATATTTATCATTATCATTATATGCTTCTTTTACTTCCTCAAGCTCTTCTTCTATCTTCTTTAAGGAATCATCTATATGCTCATATTCAAAACCAACACTTGCAGCTTTTTTCATTAATTTATATGATTTTTCCATTATCGGCAAAGATTTTGGAATATTGTCAAGAACACTTTTAAATTCATTTTTATCATTTGACTTTTCTTCTTTTTTTATTTCATCCCATTGCTTTAAAATTCCATCCACATCTTTCACATTACTATCCCCAAACACATGAGGATGTCTGCGTACAAGTTTTTCATTAATATTTTTAATAACATCATCTACATTAAATTTATTTTCATCTCCAGCAAGCTCAGAAAAAAATACAACATGCAAAAGAACATCTCCAAGTTCCTCTTTAATATTCTCATAATCTTTATTATTAATAGCTTCAACTAATTCATAAGCCTCTTCTAAAAAACAAGGAATTAAACTATCAAAAGTCTGCACTCTATCCCAAGCACATCCATTCTCCCCTCTTAATGTTTTTATTATAGATATCAATTCTTCAAACGAATCCATTTAATACTCTCTTTATCAATTAACTTTATTAGCTTCTCTATTTTTTATAATTCTATAATTTATTCTTTTAGGCTCTAATATCGCATTATAAATAATAGCATTCTTTATATCTAAAGAAGTAAGCATATTATTAACATATTTTTTGTTTGTTTTATTATCTGCAACATCAAAGTTATTATATGTATCATCTTTTATACTATTAATTTGAGATATTTTAGAATTATATTTTTCCTGAAGTTCTAATATTTCTCTGTCACTATTTGAAGTTTCATAATTGGAAGTATATACATCTTCATTTTTAAATTTTTTATTTTCATTTAAAGTCTCTTCACTATAATTCCTCAAAGATTCCATATTTTTTTTAAGTTCTCTAAATATTTCATCTTCAGTATTTTTTCTATTATAAGTAGTTGTTTTTTTACTATATTGTTTATTATTTTTAGATGTATTAGTTGTTCTTTTTCCTTTTACATTTTTCTTTGGCTTAACAGCTTTTTGTATTAAACTAACAATACCCCATATAATAGCTATTATTATATATATAACTAATTCTGACATAAAATACCTCTTATTTCTCTATATCTTCTTCACTATCATCAATATTTTCTTTTTTATCTTTATTTGCTCTAGAATTAACTATTCTTGTAGTAACAGCATATACGCAAAGTAATAAAAAACCAATTATTAAAAGTATATTAATAGGCGACATTAATTACTCCATTTTATAAAAATATTTACTATAGTTTAATATATAATTATATTAATTTCAAGATTATATTAGTTGTATAAATAAAAAAGGTGAGGTATATAAATACCTCACCTTTAATATTCTGTTATAACTTATATTACCAAGTATCTAGTGGATCATCTTCTTCTTTATAAGTTTCTAAGTACATATCTGTCTTAGCTACTAATTGATCGAAGTAGATATAATATTTACCATAAGAATCTCTAGGATCAACTTTAACATGTATACCCATAAAACTTATACCTTGTTCTACTTGTCCTCTAAATTCTTCCTGTCTTACTTTAGAAGGAACTTGTACAGTAATATTTTTCCAACCCATAAAGTTAAGAGCTTCATTACCTACTGCTTGAGGTTTTCCATTTACATCATAGATATAAAAGCTCATTCTATTATTATGGTTACGTCCAGCCACCCAAACACTAAGTTCTTTAGTATATCCAGGTATTTTAATAGGTCTAGGAGGAGTAACAGAGAACCAAGGATTACCAGTTCTAAAATACTCTACTTTAGCACCTAATATATATTTATTATTTTCAGCACCTTCAGCCACTACATCAGCAGGACCACCTTCACGGCGAATGATGCTAACTACACCATAATCACTAGGTATAGAAGCTTGCCAAGTATTAGCAAATTCAAAATCATCAATTAAGTAGTTAGTGATAGCTTCTGTAACGAAGTTATTACCACCTTCTCCGCCTTGCTCCTGATTCTGAGTAGTTTGCTCGCCTGTTTCAGCCGCATCTTGGGCAAACAACAAGAATGCAACAGTTAGAATTAACATTGTTATCAAGATACTTAATCTTTTCATATTATTCTTCTCCTTACTTATACCTTATTGTTGCGCTTCTTGTGGCTGTTCT
>NZ_CALXRN010000009.1 GCF_944390595.1 uncultured Brachyspira sp.
GTGCGGTGCGGTGCGGTGCGGTGCGGTGCGGTGCGGTGCGGTGCGGTGCGGTTACCGGCATAATATTATTCTCCAATATAATCTTATTTTCGATATATTATTATAATTTATAATTAATGTCAAATACTATAATTATTCAAATAATACAATATATTTTTTAGTTATAAGCTATATAGTTTATTTATTATTATTGCTAGCGATAAACTCGCCAATTATTAGCTGATAACCTTATTTATATAATAAAAAAATCTCGTTTAAAATCTCTAGCAGCTAAAGCTACCAGACACTCAATTTTTTTTATTTGTATTATTCATAATCATAAATTTACTAATCTGTTATTAGCTAATAGTTTATCACTTTAAATTATTTTTTGTTCTTGATATTCATTTTTTTATAATTATTTCTATGATTCGTTATTTTCTTTAAAGCCATCTTTCTGTCTTTTTTTATTTCTATTGAACTTTTTTGCAATTCTCTATTTTCATTAAGAAGTGTTATATAAGCATCATATCTCTCATAAGGTATTTCATCATTTTCAAGCAACTCTAATATATAACAATCCGGTTCATGCTGATGAGTACAGTCTTTAAACTTACATTTTTTAGCATATTCTTCTAAATCTTCAAAAGTTTTCTTTATACCTTTATCATCTTCCCATAAACCTAAATTTCTTAAACCAGGAGTATCTATTACAACTCCTCCGCTGTCTAAAACTAAAAGTTCCCTATGTGTTGTAGTATGCATTCCCTTGAAGTCATACTCTCTCACTTCCTGAGTTTTCATCTTTTCATCTTTCAAAAGATAATTAATAATAGTAGATTTTCCCGCTCCTGAAGCACCTATAAAAACTGATGAAGTATCTTTCTTTATATATTTTAAAAATTTATCCGCATTCTTTCCTGTTTTTGAACTGTAGGCAAAAGCTGTTTCATTAGGATATGTTTCTTTTATAGCTGCTAACAATTCTTTGTATTCAGCATCTTCATACAAATCTATTTTACTAATTGCAATTATTGGTTTAATTCCAGAAGTATGAACAACTGACAAATATCTTGCTATTGCAGATATTGGCATTTCATTATCAATACCAACTATTATAAATGCATAATCAATATTACTTACTATAGCCTGAATATCATTTTTTTTAACATTAGCTTTTCTATATAAAATATTTTTTCTAGTAAGAATAGTATCAATAAAAGCATTATTATCTGACTTTTTCATTAGCACCCAATCTCCTACAACAGGAAGCTCGCTTTGTATTTCAGAATTATATCTTATCTTTCCTTTGATTCTTGCTAAAAACTCACCATCATCAGAAAACAAAGTATAATATCTTTTATTAATCCTTATCACTCTTGCAGGTACTAGTTCTTCATTATTGATTTCTTCTAAAGAATTAATTTTTAAACTCTCTAACGCCAACTTCTCAAAATATTCATCAAAACCAATATCTTTTATTTTCAATATTTTTATCCCCAATATTTAATATTACAATTATATAATACTAAATATAAAAGTTTTGTCAATTTAATTATTATTAATAAAAGTATTTCTTTTTATTTCATCTATTTTCCACTAAATAATATTATTTGTTATATATTATTTAATCCAAGTTCCTCTATTACAAAAATATCTGGTATATTACTCTTCAAAATATTAATATTAAATTCTTCAATATGTCAAAAAGTAGATTTTTGAAATGCTGCTGCTATATAATCTCTCATAGCAATAGCATAAGAATCCCTTACTATAAATAATTTCTTATCATAACTATAATTTAATGAAACAGTAGAAAATGTATAACAATTTTTAACTTATAATCATAATATAAATAACCAAAAACATTTTCTTAAAATTACTCAATTCATACTTACTCTTTTATACCAAAATTAGAAAAACCAGTTATAACTCTACCTTTTAGTAGTCTTTCAACTGTTTCAAATACTACTATATCAGAATTTTTATCAATATTAATATTATCAATAGTAGAATATGTTACTTTATTAAATGATTTATCTATATATTTCATCATATACCCCATAAAAGAATCATGAATTATAGATATATTTGTATATTTTTCTTGATAAAAATTAGAAAAATTACTATAATTAATATTGTAATCGTAATCACTAAATTGTAAAGTTAACAAATTGGCAAATCTATTAATATCTCCAAAGCCATTATATGTTTTATATTTTTTTATTACTAATTTTTCCAAATCAAAAACATCAATTCCTATTGCATTCATTAATTTCTTATATCCTATATATCCACCTAAATTATTCCAATGTGTATCTAATTTATAATATAAGTTATATTTATATTTATATTTTAATAGTTCATTTTTTGGATAAATTATTTTTATATCTGTATTTTCTTTCATATAATTTATAAATTGTTCTGTGGAATTAGCTATATGTTTTTTGTGTATATAAAATGGTAAATATTCAGAATATATAACATTTTTATCAGGACATATCATAAATATAAAATCAATATTATATTCTTTTAATCTATTAGCAATATCCACAATATTATCTTTAGCTATCTTCAATTCATCATAAGAAAAATATGAATTTTCTACACACATATATTTCTCAATAGTATTTGAATCTTTAAGAAATAACCACCCATCAATCCCTAATAATGCCCTCTTAGACAATAAATTTCCAAAAATATAATAATCTATAATACTATTCAATTGTACAAATTCATTTCTAAAAGGCAAATAATCATTAAAATATTCTTCATACACTTTAGGATAATTAAAAAAATTAGAATTAATATCTGGATATTTGGAAAAATTTCTATTTTCATAATTCTCATGATCAAAATATTCATAAAAGCAAATATATATTATTCTAGGTAATATTAAAAAGCATAAAAAAATAACTATAATATAAAAATACCTTCTATTAAAAAAATTAATATATCTAAAATATATTTTCTCTATATTTGAAATTAATAATATAGCTATAAAAATTAAGAATATTATAGAATAATTAGAAATTTTAGATTTTACTTTAAGAATATATTTAACATTATCTATTTTATTTTCACTTATTTCTTTAGAACTAATTAAACTTCCGAATGGTGTACCTAAATTATCATTCATCCTTATTTCTTTTATATATTCTGGCAAACTATTAGTAACTAAATAAACTCCATATATATCACTATTTCTAAATACTTTATTATAATATTTTATTTGAAAGTTGTATATATAATTATTAGAATATGATTCATTTTCATTAAAAGATAATTCTCCTAAATATCCAACTCTAGACTTTGAACCTAATACAGATAAGACTATTAAAGAAATTATACATAAAGATAATAAAACTAAATAAACTCTTATTAATATTTTTTTCATAAAGATTCTGCCTTAAAATCTGAAATATATAAATGGATTGTAAGTACCATTGACTAAATACATAATACAAATGAATAATAATATAAATTGAATAATGCTTTCTAACACATAAACTCTGCTTGAAAATATAGCTTCCTTAAGCTTTGGAAATATACTTTGGAATAAACCGCAAAATAAAATACCAAATACAAAACAAACTTGTGTCTGAGGATAGAAGAAATATCTAACCGTAAAAATACTCTCCTGATAATTAAACATGACTTTATATAATTCTAAAGCATGTTTCAAATCATTAGCTCTGAATAATACCCAGCCTAATATAAATACTAATATGACATATATATGATTAAGAAATTTTAATTTATTTTTCTCTAACAGCTTGCCTAAAAATATACGCTCTATTATCAAAAACAATCCATGCCATAAACCCCATAATACAAAATTAAAACTAGCTCCATGCCATAAACCTGTAGCAAAAAATACAATGAACAAATTTAAATAAGTAAAATATTTACCTTTCCTATTTCCACCTAATGGTATATATAAATACTCCTTAAACCAAGTAGATAAAGATATATGCCATCTTCTCCAAAACTCCTGTACCGACTTTGATATATAAGGATAATTAAAATTCTCTAAAAACTTGAATCCGAACATATGACCTAATCCAATAGCCATATCCGAATAACCTGAAAAATCATAATATATCTGAAGCGTATACAATACAGTAGCAAGCCATACTAAAACTGTACTTAATTCACTAACAGGCTGTTTCAATATTTCATCGCAGGATAAAGCAAACATATTCGCTAATATTACTTTCTTAGATAGTCCGTAAATGAATCTTTTTATGCCGTAGCTGATATTTTCCAAACTTTCTGTTCTATTAATTATCTGATTTTCTATATCATGGTATTTTACTATAGGACCTGCTATTAATTGTGGAAAAAACGATATATATAAAGCTAAATTAAATACATTCTTCTGGGCTTTATTTTGCTCTCTGTAAACATCTATTACATAAGATAATGCTTGAAATGTATAAAAAGATATTCCTATAGGAAGAACTATATTTTTTAAACTTATTACTTCCTTGCCCGATATTGAATTAATTATTGATATAGCAAAATCGGTATATTTAAAATAACCTAATATCAACAAATTAAGGATTATACAAAAAATTAAATATACTTTCTTCTTTCTTTTATTATTATCTTCAATGGCTTTATCAATCAATAATGCAAATACATAATTAATAATAATAGAAGAAAACATTATTAAAGTATAGCTTACTCCACCCCAAGCATAAAAGATAATACTCGCAGCTAAAAGAAGAACATTTCTATACTCTTTTTTAATTAAATAATATAAACAAAATACTACAGGAAGAAAAAGCCATAAGAAAATCATGGAACTAAATAACATATAGATAGCTCCATAATTTTATTTCTAATTGTTTTAAGAGAATAATATAAAAAGTCTGATATACTACATAATTTGTGCGGTGCGGTGCGGTGCGGTGCGGTGCGGTGCGGTGCGGTGCGGTTACTGGCATAATATTATTCTCCAATGATAATTTTATTTTCGATATATTATTATAATTTATAATTAATGTCAAATAGAATTATTAATTAGATTTTTGCTTTTCCTCTGCCTCTTTTAATATTTCAAGTATAGCATTATTATTATTATCTTTTGCTATATCCAAAGGATAATCTCCATTATTATTTCTAACCATAACATCAGCACCAGATAATACAATTTCGCTTACTATATCAACACTTCCAGAATTTACTGCCTTATGCAAAGGGGTATCACCATTTTGATTTTGTATATTAAGATTTGGTTTCTTTTCTAAAATCATTCTTACAATAGGAAGTTGTGAATTTTCAGCAGCAATATGCAAAGCAGTATCTCCGTATTTATCAACAGCATTCAAATCTACTTTTTGAGATAATAATATTCTAGCTATATTTTCAGCTCCGCTTTTTGCTGCTATCATTAATGGAGTATAACTTGATATTCCGGCATAATTTATATCAGCACCAGCTTCTACTAATATTTGAAGTAAATCAACATTATCATTATTAATAGCATATTCGATTAAACTCTCTCCATCTTTAGTTACAACGGAAAGATTAGCTTTATTAGCAATTAATAATTTTGTAAGTTCTGTATCATTATTCATAACCGCAACAGTTAAAGGACTAAGACCATCACTGTCTTCTACATTTATATTTGCTTTATTCTCTATCAAAAGATTTATCATATCATTTCTGCTTGATTCTATAGGGCTATTCATAGCATATAAAAGAGGAGTTTTCTCTTCATAGCTTTTAGAGTTAACATTAGCTTTGTTTTCTATTAATACTTTAGCAAGTTCAATATCTCCATTATTAGCAGCATACATTAAAGAAGTCCATCCGTCATTATCTGCAAAATTAACATCAGCACCATTTGTAAGAAGTACTTTTACAGTATCTATATATGAATTACCTGAAGCTATTATTAATGCATTTCTTCCATTAATAAGTTTATTTAATGTATTTTTATTTATATTTGTAATTATTTTTTCCATCACTTTAGCACTATCTGCAGATTTCTGCTGCATTAATACTAAATCAACAGGAGATGAACTTGTATTGTTAAATTTAGAACCAGCTGCCGCCATTAATATATTTCCATATACATCGCTTTCCCCAGCCTCTTCTATTTTAGCACCTTTAGATATAAAATAATCTACTAAAGCAGGATTAAGCGATAAAACTGCATTGTAAAGAACAGTAGTTCCGTCAGCACTTTTATAATTAATATCAGCTCCATTATCTATTAAATAACGTACTATGCTTTCATCGCTATTAGCAATTGCATAACTTAAAAGCAAAGGCTCTCTTTTCAAATCAAATGAATTATCTAAAAGAAGTTTTATCATATTTTTATTAGTTTGGGAAACAGCATAATACATTGGATATCTATTAAAATTATCACCTGTATAAGAACCATATACATTAGCCTTACCTTCTTTTATAAGAAATTCAGCTATTTTTGTATTATTATTGCTTATAGCCAATATTAGAGGTGTAACTCCTGAATCATCAGCTACTTCTGCATCGGCTTTATTTTCTATTAAAAATTCTACAGCCTTCATATTATTATTTTGTACCGCATGGAACAATGGGCTTTGATTATTATTATCTGTTTCATTAACATCAGCCGAATAATTATTAACCATTTCTTTAACAATTCTATCGCCATATTTTTTCTTATATATTTCCTCGCTGTATATCTCATAATTTCCAACCATTTTCTCCATATCAGATTTACCCTTTATAAATAAGAATAAACCTACAAGCAATCCAGCTCCAACAAGAAGAACAAATACAATAGCACAAGCTACTACAGCCACTTTAAATATATATTTTTTATTTTCTTCTGCTTCTTTGGATCTATTTATTTTTTCTATAGCATTTTCATTATTATTAACTGAAATATCATTGCTTGATTCATTATTTATTGAATCGTTATTAAGTTCATTATTATTATCCATATTATTATTTAAATTATTATCCATATTTTCCATAACCGCACCTTAAACAAATTAAATTATGAAGTATAATAACATATTTTTTATAAATTAAAAGCAGTAAAATAAAAAAAATATATACCCCTATCTACTGTAGTACAAAACTTCTAGTTTCTATATAAGGAGTCTCATCAGCAATATATGATTCTATAACAATAATATAATTTCCTCTAGGAAGAGATATTAATTCTTCTTTAGGTATAGTTAATTTGAATACATCATTTTCTAAAACTGCATTATATTCTTTTTCACCGCCGTTTTGAAGCTGAAGCAATACTTTTACTTTAGTATTAATATCAGGCATTTCTAAAGCATTATCCGGATAATTATACGAAGATACATAAATATCTATATTCATATCGCTATTTCTATTTGCTATAGCAGGCATTTCAATATCTTCAATCCTGCTCATTTTAGTTGATAATTTCTCAATCCAATATTCAGCAGTATAGCTATAATCTTTAAAAGCTGTTAATTCTATATAATTAGCTTTTGAATCTATCCTTGAAATAAAGAAAGGTCCGTTTGATATATAAGCATGCCCGTATTTATCTATAAAATCAATAGCAGCCTGATATCTTTTAACAGCCTCTTCTTTTGTTATAAAATCTTCTATTCCTGCAGGTATATATTGAGAATCACGCATTTCTATTAATTTTTCTTTTATATCAGATACACAAGTAGGATTTTTCACATCTATAGAAGTTAAGGACTGATCCTGAGAAATGGTATAAACATTACCGGATTTAGAACCTTCAAGAACCATTTTCATTATAGCTTCATTTATCTCAAAAGGTATAACAGTATTTCTATTAGGATTGCCTATTTTAGGACTAACTGCCGCAATAGCAATTTGTCTGTCCATATCCATAGGCCAATAATAGTTTCCGTATAAAGTAAAACTTCCGTCTTCATTTATAACACTTCCAACAGAACCGTCCATAGCAGAAAGATATCTTCCAGCCATAGCAGAATCATAATATTTATCATTCTCATTTGTCTTTGTTATAACATTTGCAATAAATACGCTTCCATACATCAAGTCAACTAAAGATGATTCTATACCATGATGCCATTTAAAATATCTAGGCTTAAAGTCGCATTTTACATAGGCTGTAATATTATCTGACTTCTTATAATCCAATTCTCCATTTTCATTCATTTTTACTATCAAACCTTCTTCCCATTTCTGAGTATAAGGATTGTACATCTTAGCATTTGTAGGGACTTCTATTGTACCTACCGGTATGCCGTTATTACCTGCTCTAACTCCTATTTCTAAACTGTTAGTGTCAGGCTCTCCCAACATAAATACTGTCTTAGCAGTAGAAGGAGATTCAAATGTAGCTCCGGCATCAGAGCAAGGACCTATCATTATAGCAGAATAAGCATCAGAAAATCCGCCTACACCTACAGGATCCCAAGGACTTATAAATAATGAACCTTGAGCAGAATGCTGAAGAACTCTTAATACTTTTTCTCCATTCCTATTAGGTTTTATATCAGCACTTCTTATAGACCAATCATTTATGCCGTCTCCTACTCCGTAAAGCATTTTTCTGTTGAATCTTTCTTTATTAGCAACAAAAAATTGAGTCTGAGAGTTTAAATATATTCTTACAGCATCTTCAAGCCCAATCTCCTGCAAACGCATATTGCCATTCCAATATTCATCAGCAGTCAAAAACCATCCGTTTGAATTTTTATCGCTTATTCTTGAAGCCTCTCTATTATCATAATTCCAAAACTCAGAAATATTTCCTCCAGGCATATAGTTGCCTTCTCTTATATACATCTGTCTTAATGTAACATCCCACCAAGCACGAGTAGCACCTGCCCCCCAAGCCTCTGTTATAATATTCCATTCATAATCTTTAGGATCTGAACCATATACAACCTGAGTAGATTTATTTCTATCATATAATAATTTTTCAACTTTTATACCTGTTTTTTCTATCAAATCAGATACAGCATTTCCTGCAGGAAGTCTTCCTGTAGGATCATCTACCCTTATAACAAATTTAAGAGTTACAACTTCTCCGTTATATTTCCACCATCCGTTTTCCTTTTTTAATTTCCCTCTATTTTCAGGCAGATTAGCAGCTTTTTCCATTGCTTTATTTATATCATTAATAGCCTTTTCCTGATTACCATTCTCTGTCATACCCATTCTTGAAGGAATAAGATTATATCTATAAGTACCCGGCTGTCCTGGTGTTGCCTGAGTAAATGAAGGCTGCCCTGCTCCTCTTAAAATTTCATCAACTAGTTTTTTTCTATCAATCAAAAAATTCATTGCAAATCTTATTTCTTTTATAGCCAATGGATTAAAATAAGTTTTACCGTCTTTAGTTGTAACTGTATAAGGTGCTTTATTTGGCACAGGATTAAATAATAAAGACCAAGATCCTGAAGGTACAGCATAAGTATCAAGTTTTTCTAAATCGTTTTCGCCTAATGATAAATATATTCCTCCGTCTATTCCGCTAGCCATTAAATCAGCTCTTCCGTCTGCTACATCTTTAATAGCTATTGTCATATCCGTTCTCACTTCATATATTATTTTATCTATTAATGCACCGCCTCTGTCCATTTCTTTTTGTGCTATTTCTTCTTTATTATTTGAACATGAAGAAAATATTAATATTATAAAAATTGATAAAAAGAATTTATTAATAAATTTCATTTAAGGCCTCATTTATATATTAAAAATACAACTTAACATAATATATAACATAAGTGATAAATGTCAATATAATTATAAATAACTATTTTTTATAAAATGATTTTTTGAAGTTTAGAATTAAACTATTTATAACAATATTAATATTTTTATTAATTAGAAAACAAAGAGCATACAAAATAAATTTGCATGCTCTTTATTATTTTATATGAATTACTTATTAGTATTATTTTTATGCCAATGTATAGATTTTATATAAAGTGATGAAAGATTAGTTAAATCTTTATCATCTTCAATCTTAGTTGATAAAGCATAATAAATATCATCAACTCTCCACAGTGTAAACTTTTCATTATTAGGAGTAATGTTATATTCAACATTTATAGAATATTCATCTTCCATAAAATTTTTTCCGCTATTGGTATAATTACCATAAAATGATAATAAGTTATTTGAGTTTTTAGAAGCTCTGTAAATATAACTATTGTTCATATAGTCAAAATTTACTTCTGCCACATCCTTATTCACTACAAAGTATTGAGCATTCTGTCCATGTTCAGGAGGCGCTACTGTTATGCCTATTCCTAAAGGTGCAAATGAATTAGGAGAATCAACTTGTACATAATCTAAAACTGCATCATTTGAAACAACATCATTATTTTTTGCTGCATTATTTACTTCTGCTTCATTTGATTTGCTGGAACATGAAACTATAAACAATAAGCAGGAAATATATAAAGTAATAATAAATTTAATCATTTTTTACCTCTGTTTTATTTTTATTCTATAGTTTAAACAGAAAATAATCATATAAATTAAAAATTCTCATTTAAACTAATAAATTATGTTTACTTAAATAAAAAGCATGCATCTAAATTGTATGCATGCTTTTTTTACTTATTAAAAAATTATTTTCCTGATAATACAGCAAAGAAAATTAAAGGAGTTGTTCCGCTGTTAGAAATAGCATGACTATGTCCTGAACGGCATATTGTCATATCGCCTTCTTTAACTTCATATTGGCTTCCGTCTGTATCTGTATAAGTAGCAGTACCTGATACTATTAAATAGCTGTCTTCATTTCCTTCATGTCTATGCAATCCTACAGAATCGCCAGGCATCAAAGTCATATATCCCATTTCTTTTGTAGTATAATCTTTTGGAGCATTGTCTCTAACGAAAGCATATTTAACAATTAAATCTCCATTTCCGCCAGCAACTTTATTTCTATTTGTAACCGGCAAATCAGCTAAACTGTAAACAGCAGGTATAAAACTTTCATGTACCTCTTCTGCTGCCAATGTATCAGCAGTAGTATTAGTTGCTGAATTATCAACTGCAGCGGATTCAGTTGTTGAAGATGTATTATTGCTGCATGAAGCAAACATAAATAATAGCAATAATAACATAATATTTCTTAATAACATATTTCCCCCTATTTGTTATATTACAATTATTCTAAATATAATCTTGAAAAAATCAATCCATATTTTATTAAATTAATTAAAAACATATAATAAAAAAGGAACAGCTTATTAATTAATAAGCTATTCCAAATTGATGAATTATCTATATAAAATTATTATATAGCAAAATTAATTAAGCTTTAGGACCAAATTTAAATCCTAATTGTAAACCTATATCAAAGCTTGAAAATCCCATACTATCAAATATTCCAGTTCCTGCAACAGATTCAAAAAATTTATCTGACATATTCATACCAAAATCATATCCTGCATAAAGTCCCACATTCATAGCAATATTATCAGTAAAGAATATTGAATAATCAAAAGTAGCTTTAATATATCCTATAACAGGAGTTTTAAAATTATCTTTTATATCTGATGAATTCACTTTTCTTGGAGAACCTATTTCATATTTGCCGTCATTTTTCGTAGAGTGCTGTCCTGCCAAAGGTATTTTAACTCCTCCTCCTATTCCTATAGCAAAAGCACCTATATTGAATTTAGGAAGAAGTCCAATCTGTATGCTTTCAAATGTAAAAGACTGTGTTATTTTTTTATCGCTTGCAAGTACAAAAGCATAAGAATCATGGCTGTATCCTATTTCACCTAAAACACTAATTCCGAAACCTTCTTTTACTTGGAACATATAGCCTAACTGAGCTGTAACTCCTATATCGAAACCTACACCGCTATTATGTTTAGCTTGTTTTTCAATTTCGTTTTTATAAAGTACATCTTTTAGTTTAAAATTATGAAAGCCTACACTCAATCCTATAGGTACATTAAGTATAGCCTCAAAACCGCTTGCTGCAAATGCTGATACACTAAATACTGATATCATCATCAATGTTAAAATAATTTTTTTTATGCTTCTCATAAGGAAACTCCTAATAATAATTTTTTATTTATAACAAAATGAATATTGCTATTCAATAAGTTATCAGGAATATTTAAAATACAGATAAATAAATGCTGCAAATATTTAAAAAATAAATTTGCAGCACCAAAAGAAATGATGATTTT
>NZ_CALXRN010000010.1 GCF_944390595.1 uncultured Brachyspira sp.
CATAATCAAAAGCATTTTCTTTACCTGAAATCTCTTTTATATTTTCTTCTATTTCCTTTAATTTTTCTTTTTTATTTGTGTATTTTATAACTGGTTTTAATTTAAGTTTTGCAAGATTTTCTATTATGATAATATCATCTTCTTTAGGATATAAAAGAAGTTCATTTTTATTAAACATATCTTTCACTTTATCAAAATTATATATATTATCATCATTATTAAAAGTTATTGTTTCATCATCATAAATGGTATAGAAGCTTAAAAATACTTCTTTGCTGGATGAATAATTATCAGATTTTCTAAATATAAAATAACTTTTTCCATCCGATAAATCATATCCGAATTGAGATTTTATTTTAAAATCAATAGGATTTGCCATAAATGACACTTTTAATTTTTCCCATTTTTCTATTTCTCTTTGAGTAGTTTTATAAATATTTTGCATTTCAGGATTCATTTCTTTTAATATGCTTTTAATGTATTGATAATAATCATCTTTATGAAACCATTTCGAGTCTAAAATTTTAAAATCCCCTATTCCATGAATATCCAATTCTTCATTATCTTCTATAAATGATACAACCCATTTTCTTTCCAATGCTTTTTCAAACTGATAAATATCAAATTTAAACCAAGCACTTATTATACCGTCTTCATAGATAGCTAAATTTGAAAGAAAATAAGAACCATTTTTAATAATCCCGAAAAAAGTTCTCCCCTCAATTTTTTCATTTCTATATACATTATTTCTGTTCATAAAATACCCTTTCATTTATTTATATATAAAAGGCAATACATCAAGATTTTAAATGTTTTGTTAGTTTTTTGCAAAAATACTTGCAGTACAATATAGCTAATTTAACTATAGGCACAGAATAGTATTTTTAATTACAAATCAAATTACACTAACTCCAACTTTCTAATATTTTTTATATTTATATTATTCTTTGAAAGATAGCTTTTTATGTCTCTTACCCTTATAGCTTTCTCCTTACTTTCTAAAAGAGTTATAAGTAAATTATCATCTTTGTTTATGAGTAAATAATCTCCTTTTCTCTCTTCGCTTGTATTTAATTCTTCCTTGTTTGATAATATGTCAAAAGCTTTTTTATCATCATTTGTAATAATTTTATAAACTGTATTTTTAGGTAGAGATTGAATATTTTTAATATTTAAAGGAGTAGATACTGCACTGATTATCTCAATACCTATATGAGAGAGTAAATTATTTATTTTGTTTTTTAATAATTCTATATCTACAGCATCAGTTAAACTTATTTCCATGTACTCTGCTTCACTCTCGCATGCAAAAGGAGTAGGAGGAGTAAATACAACTTTTTCTAACGGGTGAAAACCTTTGCTTAAAGCTATGCTTGCCCCTGCGATTTTTAAAGCACAAATCATAACTCTTGATAAATCATGCATTCCTAAAAGCGATGATATACCTTCTTTTTTGAATTTCATTAATATTTTATAATTTACAGCGAATATATCTCTTTTCTTTAGAGTCTTTAATTCTTCAACCATTTGAGTGAAGTTTGTATTTAAAACTTCTTTTTTATATTTATGACAGTATTTTTTATAATCTATACCGCAGTTCTGACAATTTCCTGTAAAGCAGTAATCTGTAAATTTTCCGTTTTGAAATCTTTCGTACTCCTTGTCAAAAAATTTCTGACTTACAAGAGTATCAATGCATTTCCAAGGCATATTTATTTTTTTGCTTAATAATTCTTTTATAGTATATCCGCTTTCTTCTATTACTTCTTTCCAAATATCATAATTAAAATACTCTACCCAAGCATCAAATTTTGCACCTTTCTTATAAGATTTATAAATTATATCACCTATTTTTTCATCTCCTCTTGAAATTATGCCTTCAATTTCAGCCATTCTAGGAGGATGATATTTTATAGCTACTTTAGTTCCTCTAAAATGATCGCGTACCTTTCCTATATGAATAATAGCCTCTTCATCTGTTAGCTGATTATTATTTTCTAAAGGGGTATGAGACTTTGGAATAAATACATTAATCGCAGCATTTATTTTTACTTTATTCTTTGATACTTTTATCATTTTTTCAAGAGCTTCTATTATTTCATCGGCTTCTTTGTCCGGATTATCAGTGAATCCTATCATAAAATAAATTTTTACTATTTTCCAGCCCATTTTCTGAACATCGGCAAGTATATTGTATATGGCATCTTCATCCATTTCTTTATTGATTTTTTCTCTTAATTCATGGCTTCCCACTTCTAATGCAAATGTTAAACCTGTTTTTCTAAATTGTGCTATTCTGTCTGCAGTGTCTTTATCGAATGAATCTATCCTTAGTGAAGGCAGAGAAAGAGAAAATCCTTTATACTCTCCTAATGTCTGTAAATATTCTATTAATTCACCAATATGAGGATAATCATCAGCAGAAAGAGAAAATAAATTTAAAGTATTAGCTCCTGTTGCTTCTAATGACTCCATTGATATTTTAACTATCTTTTCTATAGTGCGGTTTCTTACAGGACGATAAGTAATACCAGCCAAACAGAATCTGCAGCTATGAGTACAGCCTCTAGCTATTTCAACGGATATTCTGTTTTGAATGCCTTCAACAAGAGGCACTAAAGGTTTTTTAACATAAGGCATTTCATTAATATTTTCAACGAATATTCTTTTTACATGTTCTCTTGGATATTTTGGCACATAAGCGTATTCAAGTTTTGAAAGCTCTTTTAAAATATCATCTCTTTTAGCTCCGTTTTTTCTGAGATTATAAATTATATCTACAAAGTTTTTCATCTCAAAATCAAATTCGCCGAATAAAAACACATCAATAAAATCAGCTAAAGGAAATGGATTAAATACACTCGGTCCTCCTGCTGCTATTATAGGTACATCTTCGCCTCTTTCTTCTCTATGTATAGGTATTTGGCTTAATTCTAGCACTTGAAGTATATTTGTATATATAAGCTCATACTGCAAAGTAAATCCCAAAATATCGGCATCTTTTACTCTGCTGAAAGTTTCCAAAGTATAAAGAGGTATATTTTTCTCTTTTAAAAGTTTTTCAAAGTCTTCAGCTACTGCATAAACTCTTTCACAAGAAGCGTATTCAATAGAGTTAATAACCTCATATAATATAGAAAGCCCTAAATTACTTATTGCTATTTCGTACATATCAGCAAAGCACATAACGAATTTAAAAGGCATATCAGGTTTTATTATAGCATTTATTTCACCGCCTAAATATCTGGTAGGCTTTATTATATCTTCACTTTTAACAAGTTCCAGTATTTCATTTTTTAAATTTTCGCTCATTATTGTAATTATCCCATATTGTTTTGAATTAATATTATATAGTAAAGTTTAGTATAATACAATTATCATATTATACTAAAATAATTTTGTATTAAATTTTTAGTTTATTTTTTAATCCCGCCCTTTAGGTTTATTGTTTTATTAAGATTTTAAAATTTCATTTATATTTTTAATTTTTAACTATAAAAAAGCATGCCCGCCCAAGTGTTAATTAAATTTAAAATTTTTTTAAACGCACGGTGAATGCATTTTAATAATAAATTTAATTTAGATTAATAATCAAATTTATATTTTTAGTATCACTCAGCGTGCGGCAAAAAGATTATAACTTTAAATAAAACTTGTGTGGAAGCTAAAAATTCTAATAAAGCAGCAAAGATAATAAAAGTAAAATAATTAATGAAAACTAACAAATATAATGGGTGGAGCTGCAGAATAAAATTAAAAACATTGTAAAAAAGCAATTATTAAAGTATGATTTCATATATAGTTTAGGAGTTTTATAAATGGCACTTTTGAAATACAGGGATTATGATAAATATGTACTAAAATTTTTTTATGAAATAAATAAACCAGCGCATAGAAAAGATACTTATAAAAAATTAAAAGAATATACCAATACAACAGAAGAGGATTTCAATCTAATAACAAAAAATGGATACAATAAATTTAATTCTAGAATTCATTGGTCTTTAGTTGTATTAAAAAAAGCTCAATTGATAGAAAATATAGATAAAGGAATATATCAAATAACTGACTTCGGTAAAAAATTCTATGAGGAAAATCCTAACTTTGATTTCAAAACATTAAAAGAAAAAACTCCTTATTTAGAAAATAGCAAAAATAATTCAGACGACGATGACATAGAAGAAATAGAAGATGAAAATAGAAATGAAATAGAAAAGAGTATTGAAGAATATTATGAGAGTGTAGAGAAAGATATACTTGATCGTTTGCAGTCTATGGGTGATAACAATGTTGATAAAGGTACTAAATTTGAAAATATATGTTTAGAACTGCTTGAAAAAATGGGTTATGGTAAAAAATACAGAACAGGCGGAAGCGGCGATAGAGGAATTGACGGAACTCTTACTATGGATAAATTCGGTTTTGACATGATAGGTATACAATGCAAATGCTATAAAGAAAATAATAAAGTTAATGATACCGAAATCACTAAATTTGCTCATGGGCTTAAAAATGTTAATGGAATAAACAGAGGAATTTTTATAACTACTTCTGATTATACTCCTCAGGCTAAAAAAGTTGTAGAAGAATTAAAAGATATAAAAATAATTCTGATTAAGGGATACAGACTTGCTAAATATATGCGTGAATATGAAGTGGGAGTAAAAGTACTTGAAACAAGAAATATTTATGATGTTATAATATAATCTCAAATTTTGTTTTTTGATTTATTTACATACCCCGCCCTTTAGGTTTATTATTTTATTAATATTCTAAAAATTTCATTTATATTTTTAATTTTTAACTATAAAAAAGCATGCCCGCCCAAGTGTTAATTAAATTAAAATGTTTTTAAACGCACGGTGAATGCATTTTAATAATAAATTTAATTTAGATTAATAACCAAATTTATATTTTTAGTATCACTCAGCGTGCGGCGAAAAGATTATAACTTTAAATAAAACTTGGGTGGGAGCTAAAAATTCTAATAAAGCAATAAATATAATGAAAGTTAAATATTTAATTTGATACAAAAAGCATAGAGGGTGGGAATTAGAATAAAATTTTTTAATTAAAGAATAAAAAAGAGGCCTGCTAAAAAGCAAACCTCTTATTATATTTTTATTACCTAAATATTATCTGAACAACTGCGTTATATCATTTATAGTTATGAATATAGCTAAAGTTATTAAGAATGCCGCACCTATAGTCTGTATTTTTGTTAAAACCTTTCTGTCTATGGGACGTCTCATAATAAGCTCTATAAATGAGAACACTATCATACCTCCGTCTACAACCGGAAGAGGAAGAAGATTCATTATAAATAGTATCAAACTTATAGTAGCAGTAAATGAAAGTATAGTTCTTAATCTGTACTCTATATCAACAGAAATTACTTGAGAAGAAAGCTGTATTATTCTTACAGGTCCTCCAAGATTCTCGCGAACTGATAACTTTCCTGTAAATAACAATTTTAAACCATTAATATATGATACTAAATAATTTCCTGTTTCTTTAAACGCTTCAGGTATGGACTGAGGAAAAGGAATACCAGGAACTCTTTCAACTCTCATAGAAGTGCTTTCAAACTCCACACCCAAACTTCCGTAAGTTCCTATTGTTTTTGACTCTACAGGTCTTGGTATTGCCTCTCTTGTAACCTCTTCTCCATTTCTTATAACAGTTATAGTAATCTTTTGAGAAGCATTATCCATAACTATAGGTCTGAAATCTGCTATGTTTCTGGCATTAATTCCATTAATTGATACTATTTTATCTCCATTCATAAGTCCAGCCTCAGAAGCAGCAGAATCAGGAAGCACATTTTTTATTATAAGATCATCACCGAAATATAAACCCAATGCTCTCTCTCCGCTCAATGCTTTAAGCATCTCTACAGAAGGTATCGTTACATTAAGTGTTTCTCCATTACGGTCTAATGTGAATACTATCTTATCAGCAGCTTTCTGTATAGCCTCATCATTTATCGTTTTTAATATATCATTGTCAGATTCTACTTTTCTTCCATTTACAGCAGTTATAGTATCTCCGCTTTGTATACCGTATTCATAAGCTAATGTCATGCCAGACTTTGAATGCATATATCTTCCGTCTTTGAATACTGATACAGTAGGCGAATATAATTCTATCTTTGAAGGCAATGATACCAATACAGCAAGAAGTAAAAAAGCAAATAAATAATTAAAGAAAGGACCGGCAAAATAAACTATTATTCTCTTTAGAGGAGACATATTTAAAAAATCTCCTTCCTCTGTTTTACCGTCCTCCGAAATCTCACCTTTAAACTTACAATATCCGCCGAAAGGTATAATTGACAATCTAAAATCTATGCCTTTTATTTCTTTCTTAAAAATTATAGGGCCGAAACCAATAGAAAAAGCTTCTGCCTTTATTCCAACTGCTAAGCCTGCAAGCAAATGTCCCATCTCATGAACAAATACTAATACGCTTAGTAATATAATAGCTCCTATCCAACTCAAATTGAACCTCCTAAAAATTCATATCTCTTATTGAGAATAATTACTAATAAGTATATATTCAATGTAAATTTATTTCAATACATTTTTGTATTAACATAATATATTTTTTATAAAAATTTACAATAGCTTTATAAACTCATTGTTGTTTAAATATAACAAATATATAAAAATTTTACAAAAATAATTTTATTGACAAAAATAATAAAATTTTATACATTTTGTATATAAAAAAATTATTAATATTTTATTTTCTATATTTAGATTATTTTTATGCGGATGCAGTTATAAGAAACTCCATCAAGAAATTAAAAATATCAGCTATTTCTTTCCAATAAATTCGGAAGTTATACAAGAAAAGTTAACATATAAAAAATAAGGTCATAAAATATATTTATTGATATATAAATAATGCATATATTGACATAAACTTACAAATTTGTTATGGTATAATTAATGAAAAAATTACAATTTATAGTTTTATCAATATGCTTTCTATTTACTGTTAGCTGCAGTTACAGTATATTAAACCCTAATACTGGAAATTCAGGAAATAATAATATAAATAAATCAAAAACTATGTATTTTAAGTTTAAAGTATCAGGAAAATCTTCTAAAATGGCTTTCAATAAAAATAATATTTTTCCTAGAAAATTGAGTATAAAAAATTACGGCAATAATTCTACTTTCACTCATACAGGAAATTGGGGAGATCAAGGATATGTTGTAAATTATTTATTCTGTGATGATAAAGTTGGAAATAGTATGAGTATTCCTTTTTATGCCGGAGATTCTAAATTACAAACATCATACAGTGATAAAGATAGCGAAATAACATTTAAAGGATATATTTGGATTGGAAATACAGGAACTTTATTTTTTAGAAATGATTTTTCCTGCACTATATCTTTAAAAGATTTTAATGAATCTAAAAATAATAATACAGCTTTAATATCAATAGTTTTATATCCTGATAATAATACATATAAATGCTCATTTGATGGTTTTGAAAATAAATAATTAAATATTTTTATTTGATTATATAAAAAATTATTATATAATAATCAAAATTAATAATTCATTAAGGTAAAATAATTTTTAATATAATGGACGAAAGTAAATCGTATATTGTAACTCAAAATAGAGAATATTTTTTATCTCATAATATAGAATATATCTCTTTAAAAAATTCTTCATTAAAAAAGATTCTAAAAGCAATAAAAAAAGATAATCATTCAATAAATATATTTCTATATGACAATGATAAAAATAAATTATACGGATACTACGAAATAGATTTAAATAATCAAACTCAATCAAATAAAGATTATACAGATATCTATATAACAGATAATTATAAAAGAAGAAGAGGTATATATTATAAATTAGAAGATAAATACTCAGATTTTTCTATATATGAAATAGATTATAAAACATTCTCAAAACTAAGAGACAGATTAATAATTCTAAACGACAATATATCTCAGACATTTTTTTCATGCTCAATAGAAAATAATATTTTTAAGTATAGAGCCATAGAAACATATCCCTCGCTTTATGTAGCAGAATATGAGAAGCATTTTGATTATAAGGCTTATGAAAGTATATATAAAGAATATCTGCGTTTAATAAAGCATTCAAACAGTGAAAACGATAATGCATATAAATACATAGAAATCGGCAGCTATTTAATGAATATGCTTATTCCTGAAAAAGATTTTAGAAAGCATATTTTAGAAGGATTTAGAATAGTTTATTTGCATCTTGATGACAGCACTTATAATATACCTTGGGATATACTGTCATACAATGGAAAATTTATATCAGAAAATATAATTTTTTCTTACACTAATGCTTCAAATGTACTTTATAAAAACAATAATAGAATTGCAAATAAAAAAATAAAAATGGCTGTAATATCTATACCTAATGATGATATAACAGAAGATAAAAAAGAAATGGAAATAATACATCAAATAATAAATAATACTAAAAATATAGAAATAGATTTATATAAAAAAGAGCATAATTATTTTGAGTTTATAAAAGTATTGGAAAGCTATGATATAGTTCATATAATAACACATGGATATGATGACGGCATTAAATTAAGCGATGATTACATAATAAACTCTGTTGGAGCATTAGAAAATCCGCCTTCGCTTGTTTTTATCAATGCCTGCAATATGGAAGAGAAAAATAATAAATTAATAAAATCATTATTATCTTCCGGTATTGGAACGGTTATATCTGGTATAGGTTCTTTAGCTGACGGATTATATATTAATTTTATATACAGCTTTTACAGTAATTTATTTCATAAGCATGCAAGAATAAATACGGCTCAGGCATATTATTTTGCTTATACTGAAATAAAAGATTTTTATAAAGGGTTTATGCGTTATAGATTTAATGGAGTTCCTATTTATGTTTAATATGATGATTAGAAGATTTTTTATATTAATAATATTACCTATAATATTTTTTTCATGCAATAATACTGAGGAAATGACTCCTATAAACAAAAGAAAATTAGCACCTAAAGTTTCAAGCATATATAAAGCTGAAGCATATAATTTAAGAATCAATTATATCATAATGCATTATACAGCATTAGATGATGACTTATCATTAAAAATTCTAACAGGACCTGGAGTTTCATCTCATTATTTAGTAACCAGCAGAGAAGATGATCCTATATATAAACTTGTAGATGACAGCAACAGAGCATGGCATGCAGGAATAACAATGTACAATAGTAGATACAGTATGAATGACAGTGCCATTGGAATAGAAGTAGTAAATTTAGGTTTTTTACAGAAAGTTACAAATACGAGAGAACAATTAAGAAGAATGACTAAAACACAAAGAGAGGACTTATTTTTTATACCTTATGATGAATATATAGAATATGACGAAAGCCAAATAGAAAAAATAGTATACCTTTTAAAGAATTTAGTAAAAAAATATGATATCAAGCCTTATAATATATTAGGACACTCTGATGTAGCACCGTTTAGAAAAAAAGATCCAGGACCTAAATTTCCATGGAAAAGACTATATGAAGAACATGATCTTGGAATATGGTACGATGAATACGATTACAGCAACTTTTTGAATGATGATAAATACAAAAGAGCTACGGTAAAGCAAATAAAAAATGAGTTTATAAAATACGGCTATACAAGCATGCCTACAAACAATGTTTGGGATTTCAATTCAAGAAAGGTATTATATGCATTTCAATGTCATTTCAGACCAGAAGAAATAGACGGAAATATTGATAATGAAACTTATGCTATAATAAGGGCTTTGAATGCTAAGGTCAAAAAAATCAATGAAAGAGAAGAGCGTTCTAAAGCTAATAACTTCCTGACAAACACATTCTTTACAAATATTTTTATAAGCAATAATATAGTAAATACAAATTTGAATTATATATATACTAATGGTTCATTAAAAAGAGACTAAGAGAGTTTATTTTATGGTTACAGTTTATATTGCTGCAAGAGATATTGGTAATTACAAAGATAATACAGAAAGACTTAAAGAAGTGCTTATAGAAAGCGACATAATATTAGTTGAAAGTTTCAGAGAAGCAAGTACTCTTTTTAAAGCATTAAATATAAAAAAAGATAAAGAATGTTTAATAGAGTTCAGCGAGCATACAAAGAAATCAAAAGATATTGACGATATAATAACAAAAATTATAAACTGCAAAACTGTTTCTCTTATAAGCGACTGCGGTACTCCAGTATTAGAAGATCCGGGAAGACTTCTTTTAGAATACTGCTATTCACATAATATAAAAGTAAAGCCTATAGCAGGCGTAAGCAGTGTTACAGCAGCTATTATGTGTCTGCCTTTTAATTTCAAAGAGTTTTATTATGCCGGACTTTTACCTAGAGATGACAGAGAAAGAGAAAAAAAATTATCGTACTTAAAAAAATTAAATGTACCTGTTATTATTTTAGATACTCCGTACAGACTTTCAAAGGTGCTTAATGCTGTGAAAAAAGTTTATTCAAAAGATAAAGAAGCAGCTTTATGCTTAGACATTACAACAGATAATGAAGAGATAACTATTGATAAAATAAATAATCTGTGCAGTAAATATCAGGATAATAAAAAACGGGAATTTGTATTGGTTATAAGTTAATAATTTTTATCAGCAATAAGAAAAAATAACCAATATACTCTCTCCGTAGCTTTTTATATCATATTTCATCTTATCTTTTATAATATTATTAAAAGCTTCATCTTCTAAAAACTTTTTATAATAGTCAGCACCAAACTCAGCAGCAAAAATACCATCATCATTCAAAATATTTCTTTCTATTATCATATTTATAACATCTAAATAAATTTTTGAATGATACGGAGGATCAAAATATATAACATCAAATTTATCATTAGTTTTTTTCACATAATCATCTGCAGATACTCTTTTTATCTTGCATATATCATTATAATTTTCAAATATAGTTTTTGCATTAGAAAATATAGTTTTAACAGCTTCTCTGTCTATCTCTATAAATGCAGCATATTTTGCCTTCCTGCTCAATGCCTCAAATCCCATAGCACCGCTTCCGGAACAAAGATCCAGAAATGTTTTATTTTCAATATTAACTATATTAAAGAAAGCCTCTCTAACCTTCGCCTGAGTAGGTCTGAAATCCCTTTTAGGTGTTAATATTTTTCTTCCTTTTTTACTTCCAGATATTACATACATAAATTAAACTGCCGTTATATAATTATTTATACAAAATTCTAATTTGTGCAAAAGCTGCATTTACATTCAAATATAATATCTTATCAGAACTGCCTATAACGAAATTAGTCTCACCGAAACTTACACTGTCTCCGGTAGGAATAGAAACGCTTCCAAAAGCAGAAGATGCTTTTATATGCACCTGTACAGAGTCATTAATAAATATAACAGTATCAGAAAAAACAGTATTAACATATATACTTTTATTTCTGTCTATTTCTAAATCATGCAAATCTATAGCAGTAGTTTTAAAATAAACATCATACTTTCCGTTTTTAGGAATGCTGTCGCCCACATAATGCTTTCCAACTAATATATAAACGCCTAAAAATATTATTATCATTCCTATAATCATTCTAAATATTGGAGTATACAATATGAAAGGCATATTAATATTAAAACAATATCTAATAAGAACATATATTCCTACACATATTACGAACAACCCTAAAAGGATTTTGGATGCATAAAATCCCCTTCCTAAAACAATAGCAAATCCCCATGCAATTATTAAAAGAGCAACAACTATTGTAAATACAGGAGTATATGCCAATGCCGGTATATAAATATGAAAAACATATTGCAGTAATATATATGCCCCTATTATTATTATTATAGTACCTATTAAAAATCTTGAAAATACCAATTTCATAAATCAAAACCTTAAAATATATATTTCTATATAGTAACTAATATTGATAAAAAAACAAGACTTTTATAAAAATTATTGACAAAGTTAACTTTTTAGTGAATAATATGTTTTTATAAATTATAAAAATAAAGACAATTTAATATATATGATTATACTTGATATACTTTATAATATCACCATCTACCCTATAGAGTTCCTTATAGAAACACTATTCTTCCTATTTTATAGAATATTTAACTTTTCTTTCAGTATAAGTATATTATTCTTAAGTTTATCTATAAATCTTATATCTCTGCCTCTTTATAATATAGCAGAAAGCTGGCAGGCAAAAGAAAGAAATCTAAGAAATAAAATGCAGCCTATTATAGACAATATAAAACATGTATATAAAGGAGATCAAAGATATTTATTAATAAAAACTTGTCATAGAATAAACAAATATAAAACAGTATATGCATTTATAGGTATCTTAGGATTGCTTATACAAATACCTTTTTTTATAGCAGCATATCATTTTATTTATAATTTAACCAATTTATCTGAAGGGCATTTTTTATTTATAAAAGACTTTTCAATGCCTGATAATTTAATAAACATATCAAATATACATATAAATATACTGCCTATTACAATGACAGTATTCAGCTTACTATCAGCAAATGTATACAGTAAAAAATTAAATTTTAAAGAAAGCATGCCTATATATATAACATCTTTAATATTTCTGATTTTACTTTATAACTCTCCATCGGGATTATTATTTTATTGGAATATAAATTGCTTATTCTCATTAATTAAAAATATAATTTTAGAATATAAATTAATGCATAAAAAAACAATATCAAAAATATTAAATATTGTATGCATACCAATACTAATTATATTAATTATCATATCATATATAAATAAAACAGATATAAAAAATATACTTACATTTTCTATTTTAATAGTATTAACTTTAAACTTTAATCATATACAAAAATTAATATTCAATAATAAAAACACATATTACATGTTCATAAAAAATAGAACAAAGCTTCTTGTAATATCTTCATTGATAATATCAATACTGTCAGGAATATTTATTCCAAGCTCTCTTATAAGCACTTCTGTATCAGATTTTAAAAATCATTTCAGCTTAATAATAAATAATTTTGCAATCAGTTTAGGAATTTTTTTATTTTATCCAATGTTTATATATACTCTATTTTCAAGTAAGGTAAAAAATTATTTAAGTATTTTTATACCGCTTCTTGCAATAATATTTATATTAGAAACATTTATAGTAACAGGAAATTACTCAAATATAACATCAGACTTCATATTCGATAATCCTAACTCTATTATAGCAACTAATAAAGATATAATTATAAATATATTATTAATAATAATGAGCATAATTTCTGTATTTTTCATTATAAAGAAAATTAAGTACAATATTTTAATTAATATTTATTCTATAATAATTTTAGTTTTAATAAGCACATCTATTTTCTATATGAGTAAAATATTCTCATACTATATTGCAAATAACAATATAGCTAAGGTTATAAATAAAGATGAAAAAATATTTAATGTTTCAAAAGAAGGAGAGAATATATTTGTTATAATATTGGACAGAGCAATATCATCTTATTGGGCAGACGCTTTTGAAAGATACGGTAAATACAAAAAAGAATTTGACGGTTTTGAATTCTATCCTAATACTGTTTCATACAATTATAATACAATAACAATAGCATCTCTTTACGGAGGATATGACTATCTGCCTTATGAAACTAGTACAAACGGGAACTATAATATAACTAATATGCACAATCAGTCAATATTAACATTGCCTTTAGCTTTAGAAAAATACGGCTATAAATCATATATCCTTGAACCTGTATATGCAAATATGTCTTATAAAGGAGATTTAAGCATATTCTCAAATTACAGCAATATAAAAGCATACAGCAAGGATTATATTTATGATTACAGTGTAAATAAGTATATAAATCAAAATAATATTTCCGTATATAATTTAGATAATGATAAAATGATACGTTTTTCAATATTTAAAATAATACCTGTATGGCTTAGAAATACATTATACAGCGATAAAGAATGGTTTATAAATAAAAATAATACCATAAATACAAGTTTAAGTACTTATGCAATGCTTAGTTCTATTAAAGATTTAATAAATATAAAACAATATGGAAGCAACTATAACATACTTCATAATAATGTTACGCATGAACCATATTATTTTATACCTGATTATATACCTACAGTTTCATCTAATTATATAGATGATAATGATTTGAAAATATATGAAGATACTAACAGTGTAAAACATTTTTATGCTAATATTGCAGCAATGAATTGTATAGCTGAAATAATACAATTTTTAAAAGATAATAATGTTTATGATAATACAAAAATAATAATAATTTCAGATCATGGCTACAGAGTAAACTCTCCTCATTTCAAAGATAAAAACATAAAATTTATAAGTTTATATAATCCTTTATTAATGTATAAAGATTTTAATTCCAGAGGAATAGTAAAACTTAATACAAACTTTATGACAGTAGCTGATATGCCGTATATGGCCGTAAAGCATATAGAAAATATAAAAAACCCATTCAATAATAAGCTAATCACAAATGATTATAAAACAAACGGAGCAAACATAATACGTATAAAAAGCTGGAAGCCGGAAAATCAAGGAGAGAATTCCTATGACTTTGACACTTATTACCATGTAAAAAATAACATATTTGATACAAATAATTGGAAATTTTATAAATGGTACTGTCAAAGCAATTACAGTAAAGAAACAGATCTCTCTGCCGGCTTCAAGCAATAAAATAAATATTATCCGTTTAAAAAGTCTTTAATATATTTTGTCTGCTCAGCATTTTTTATCAAAAAAGCATCATGTCCGTAATTTGATTCTATCTCGCAGAATGATGTATTTATATTAGCATTTCTATATGTAATAGCAATATCAGCTGACTGAGAACTTGGATAAAGCCAATCAGATATAAAAGATATTACCAAAACATTTTTTAAAGATACCTTTTTCTTATTTTTTATTTTTTTTATTTCATCTCTAACATCAAAGAAATCCATAGCCTTAGTAAGATATAAAAAGCTATTTGCATCAAATCTTGCTGTAAACTTTTCTCCATTATAATGAAGATAATTTTCAACTTCAAATGAAGGCGTAAAATATTTAACAGACTCTTTTCTCTTTCTTCCGAACTTCTTTCTCATATATTCTTCGCTCATGTAAGTAATATGTCCAAGCATTCTAGCCAAAGCAAGTCCTCTGTCAGGAGATGACATTCCGTAATATTTTCCGCCATACCACTCAGTATCTTCTGTTATAGCCTGTCTTGCTATTTCATTTAATGCTATCTGCATAGGAGAATGGCTCATTGAGCTTGCTATTACTATAGCTTTCTCCATCATTTGAGGATAAGATGCAGTCCATTGTAAAACCTGCATGCCTCCCATAGATCCGCCTATAACGCAGTAAAGTTTTTTTATTCCAAGCGAATCAATTAATATTTTTTGAACATTAACTATATCTTTAATAGTAAAAGTTGGAAAGTCTGTTCCATAACATAAATTACTATTAGGCTTTTTAGATGAAGGCCCTGTAGTACCTGAGCATCCGCCTAAAACATTAGAACATATTACAAAATATTTATCTGTATCTATGGCTTTTTTCTTTCCTACAAAATTACTCCACCAAGAAATCACATCAGAATCCCCTGTAAAGGCATGGCATATTAAAATAGCATTATCCATATGAACATTTAAATGTCCGTTTGTAGTATAAGCTATAGTTAATTCATTTATTGAAACTCCATTTTCAAATTTGAAAGATTTCTCATAATTTAAATATTTAATTTCAGTTTTTTTATGTTCATCAATTTTCTCTTCTTTTTTATTTCTTCTTATACTTTTCATAAAATAATCCTTTTTATTAAAACAGGAGTAATTATTTATATTCCCCTGTTTTTTATACTTTCAATTATTTATTTGCTATAGTTAAAGCCTCATCCAAATAATATAATATATCATCTATATGCTCTATACCAATAGAAAGCCTTATAAAGTTTTTACTTATTCCGCCCTTTATAAGCTCATCTTCAGATAATTGAGAATGGGTAGTAGAAGCAGGATGAGCCACTAAACTCTTAACATCTCCAACATTAACCAAATGAGAAAATAATTTTATATTGTCTATAAATTTAACAGCAGCTTCATATCCACCTTTAATACCGAATACAACCATTCCTCCGAATTTATCTTTTAAATATTTGCTAGCTGTTTTATATGAAGGATCATTTTTTAGTCCTGGATATCTAACCCATTCCACTCTATTATCTTTCTCCAAAAACTCAGCAACTTTTAAAGCATTATATGAATGTCTCTCCATTCTCAAAGCTAAAGACTCTATTCCCTGAATAAATATCCAAGAATTATCAGGAGAAAGACAGGCACCTAAATTTCTAAGAGGCACAGTTCTAACTCTTAAAGCAAATGCTATGCTTTTAAGTTCATCAGGCAAATCATAAGCCCAGCGAAGACCATGATAATTAGAATCAGGTTTTGAAAATAAAGGAAATTTATCGCTTTGCCAATTGAAATTTCCGGAATCGGTTATAATACCTCCTATAGCATTGCCATGCCCTCCTATCCATTTAGTAAGAGAATTAATTACTATATCAGCACCATGCTTAATAGTTTGAAGCAGATACGGAGTTGTAAATGTTGCATCAACTATTAAAGGTATTCCGGCATTATGTGCTATTTTAGCAACTTCCTCTATATCCGTAAAATCTAATGAAGGATTTGAAATCGTTTCTATATATATTGCATTAGTTTTGTCAGTAATAGCCTTAGCAAAATTTTCAGGATTTTTAGCATCTACAAAAGTGGTATTAATTCCCAATTTAGGAAGTATAGCAGCAAATTGAGAATATGTACCGCCGTATAAACTATATGAAGAAACTATTTCATCTCCAGCCTCGCATATAGTAATTATAGTATAAAATATAGCATTTGTTCCGGATGAAACAGCTATCGAAGCCTTACCTCCCTCTAAAGCTGTTATTCTTTTTTCAAGAACATCAGCAGTAGGATCTCCAAGCCTTGTATAAATATAACCTAATTCTTTCAAACCAAATAGATCAGCGGCATGCTTGGAATCTCTAAACAAATAAGAGCTTGTTCTATAAACCGGTACCCCTCTGCTTGCAAATGTGTCATTATGTTCCTGCCCTGCATGTGCAGCTAATGTTTCAAATTTTAATTCTCTTGACATTGTTCATTCTCCTTTTAATAAATTCATAATTTAAAACAAAAAAGCCGTCAAAACTTTGACGGCTGAAATTACAAAACAAAATATAAATTATACTATACAGCCATCATTATAAAAATATGCATTTGCATGAGGCAAAGCAGCTTATTTATAATAATAAATGCTTTCATTAAAAATTTCCTATATGTATAATTATATGATAATTAATTATATATTAATATAAAAATATTTTCAATAGTAATTATATTTTTTATAATCAATTATTTTCTCCATACCAATCAACATTACGTGTAAAGTACATAGCAAGAGCAATTACAGCAAATAATCCTAATGTACCCATTAATAATGCATAGTCTGTTAATTGTAATATTCCAAATAAGAACACATATATTAAAGACTCTACTATTGCCATTGAAACAGTGTATTTAGGAGATTTTATTATATAGCCTATATAAATTGATGTTAAAGCGGTTACCATCAATGCACTTATAAAATAACTAATATTAAAGTTTATATGTTCTGATATAGCTAAAAGAAGCAGATAAAATATTGCATTAGCTACACCTATAAGTATATACTGCACTGGGTGAATTCTTTTCTTTGAAAGCACCTCGCATAAAAAGAGTACAAAAAATGGAATAAAAATAAATAGTATAGCATATTTTACACTTCTTGATGTCTTTTGATAATTGTCATTGAGAAGTAAAAAAGATATTAAAACATTATTATTTGATCTATTAACATTCTGCTCCTCAGTAAAATACTGATTATTATCTGCAGTATTTGCTATATTGGCATTTTCATCGCTAGTCCAATATTTAGTGAATGCTGTATTAAAGCTCGCTATCTGCCACTCAGCATTAAATCCGTCATTACCGACTTCTCTTTTTGTAGGTAAAAATCCTCCTGTAAAACTAGGATCTTTCCATTTTGAAGATATATTAAAAGTATTTTCAGAAGCTAAAGGAGTTATTATAAGAGAGTTTCCTCCTTGAATATCCATTGTAATATTAAAATCAAAACCGTTTAATATTCTATCTCTTGAAATAGTATATATAAACTTATTATTAAACATATTTAAAGCTATATTAATATTTTTCTCATAATATTTAAGCTCTTCATTTCCATTAACTAATATATTAGGAAGCTTCATAAGATTTTTTTTATTTCCTATACCTAATATAACCATAGCCTCATCATAAAGTATAGTATTATTATTTTCATCTAAATTATATATTTCAGCATTATATTTATCGAATTTTCCTTTTATATTTAATTTAGAATTGAAAATGGGAGCTTTAAATATACCTCTGCTTAAACTAGAAACTTCAACATCCCCGGTTATATTATATTCATTAGGCATATAAAAAATATATTTTCTTATATACTTTGTTTCTTTAGTTTGACTATCAATTACTTTACTTAAATACGGTATGGCAACAACTATGCCTTGTATATTAGCACTGTCGCCTACAGGTTCTATTATAGAAGATACTGCTTCCCTTTGATAGTTAATCCTATCCCTTACAACACTGTTTATAAATGACATAGGAATTAAAAGCAAAAGTCCTAGTATCACTATTATAAGTATTTTAAATCCTAAAGTTTTTGTAATCTCATTAATATTTTTAATCATCATAAACCTCTTAATTTTTATATATAAATATAATATAAAAATATATAAAAATGTAAAATATAATGTTTTTAAAATAGAAATTTCTTGATTAAATGAAAAGGAGTTTGACAATAAATCAAACTCCTTAATAATTCATATTACCATTTAAGTACAAATTCTGTATAAATCTCACCGTCTTTAGTAGATTTACTTATTTCCATAGTAGCCCTAATATGAGTAACAGATTCAAGTAAGAGACTAGCCCAAGCAAGTACTGCAAGCTCAATAACTTCAGGGTTCTCATTAAAATTAGTAAGATGTACAACTAATAATTTTTTTCTAGCCTTAATAAGCTCTATTTTTGCAGGAGCAAACAAGCTAGGGAATATATGTTCTGCCGCATAGCTTAAAACAACATGTTTAGGAAGTAAGAATAACAAAGGTCTTAAATATTTCGGTACTATTTGTCCGAAGTGATATTCTGATACCTCTTTAATACCTGTATTAGTTCCGGCATAGAACAAGTCGCATAACAATTTATATGTTTTATGGAAAGAAGTCATATACGGATACCATTCTTTACTTGATATCTCATTTTTAAATATCAAAGCAGATGAAGGCTCCATTGAAGAAAGCCATTTTTGATATCCTTCCTCTCCGAATTTAGTTTTAACAAATTCTTTTAATATAATTAAAGTAATACCTCTTACTTTTTGAGTTATAGCATCTTTCTTACCTCTAATATCTTTAATCTTATATTTTGATATCTCAAACTCAAGCTCTGATAACAATCTATTATTGTCAGAAGCAAATTTATTCATTGTATTTGCAGAAGCTGAAAGATTATTAGAACTTTCAGAAATATTTTCTACACTATTATGAATAGACTCAGAGATGCTTTTAAGTTTATTCATAGTCTTAGAAGCATTAACAGATATATTATTCAAAGACTCAAGATTTTCTTTTATATTTGTAAGTTTATCCGCAACATCAATATACTGAGTTTTAATATGTTCACTGGACTGAGATATATTAGTAATAGAATTTACTATTTCATTGATAGCCTTTAATTGTTCAACAGAAGACAAATGAACACTTCCCATAATCTCTGTAACTTCCTGAACATCTTTAGTAAGTATATCAAATTGCTCTGTTGATTCTGTTAAATCGTTTGTTGTAGTTATAATTTTATCTTCTATGTTTTGAAGAACTTTATTGGCATTATCTGCCTGTTCATTCGATACTTCTGATAATTTACGTATCTCTTCAGCAACAACAGCAAAACCGGAACTATATTTACCAGCATGAGCAGCCTCAATAGCAGCATTCATAGCCAAAAGGTTTGTTTGATGTGCTATATTTCTAATAGAACTTACGAAATTAGAAATGAATCCTAAAGCATTTCTCAAATCCCCTGTAGCCATAGATGTAGCCTGCATTTTTTCTTTACTTTTAATAGAAGCAGCTGATAAATCTTTAGCTTTATTACTAGCCTTAGAAATAATCGAATCTATATTTTCAATAGTTTTGCTCATCTCTTCTACTGCAGTAGCTATTTGCTCAATACTTTCACCTTCTTCTATAATTTTATTTTGAAGCTCTCTAGTATCCTTTTCTATCTCATCAATATTGCTTGTATTTGAAGATATATATTCCTGCATATTTTGATTGTTGCTTTCTACAATCTCCACTTGACTTAATTCATCATTTACATTATTTCTAATAGTTTCTATACTGCTGTTAATTCCATATATTACTTCTAAATTTTCCCCTAATTTTTCAGATAAAGTATCACTTTGTTTTTTAGAAGTCAAAATAGTTCGTTTAACACTTGAAAGTACAGACTGAAGAGAATTATTTAAAAGTACTACCCACTTTGTCATCTCACCTATTTCATCACTTCCTGAAATTTCAGGTATATTAATAGTTAAATCTTTATTATTTACAGAATCTCCTATAGCATCGGATATTTTTGTAATAGAGCTGAATAACATTTTTATAAAGAATATAATAGCTACTATTGCCATTAAAAATGCTATAATTATAGTGTAGAATATAGAATTATTCATACCATTAATCTGAGAAGTATAATAAGATTCAGGTATAAGCATTACAACGTTAATAATATTTGATATGGTTGCTATATATGATTTATAAACAACACCGTCTATCATGATATCTTCAACTTTTACATTGCCTGCAGACAAATTAGCATTTAAAACATCATAATAATCAGGATATAATATATCTAATTTTACATTATTTAATGCACCATTTTTAGAATTAATTATAGTTAAATTAGATTTATCTATAACTAAAAGTTCAGAACCTTCTATATTAAAAATATCTTTTATATAATCAATAGAATAGTTAAATATTATTCCAACATTTGCTATACCTATTATTCTATTATTATTTATATCAGATATAGCAGAAGGTATATTCAATGTTATATTATTATTTTCATTATTAATGAATGGAGTTAATAACCTATGCGATAATATTCTTCTGCTTTCAACATTATAATTAGTTGATAAATAACTATATATAATTTCATTAGTATCAATATTTATATAAGAATATTGATTATCAATTGTAGAATATCTATACATAGTATAGGCAGCATTAGCATTAGTAATTGCAGAAGGATGAATTAATATATCAATCATTCTATTAAAATACAGCTGAGATTCATTTATAGATGCTGAAAGGAAATCTTTGAAATAGTTATTAATATACTCTGAATCCGCATTTCTGATATTATTATAACCTATAGAAATAGAAGAAGATATTTTTAAAATTTCTTCCCTAGCTGATACAATATTATATTCAAACTCTTTTTCTATAAGCCTAAATTTATTATCAAGACTTCTTTCAGTTATAGTAAAAAAAGTTTCTGTATTTAAAGTATTACTTAGAAAGTTTGTGCTTAATGCTACTAGAGCCATTACACCAACTATCATTAAAATTATACGAATTTTTATACCCATTGCAAAATGCTCCTATGAACTTTAGTATCGGAATTATAAGCGTATTTTTTAAAGATTTGTTCATATAATATATACTTAAAAACAATAGCTGTAAATAGATATTATAAAAAAAGTATCATTATTTTTTATTAATTTAAATAATTTCATTATAATCAAAAAATATTTTTATTATATAATAATTATAAAAAAGGCGATATCTAATAATAGATACCGCCGCACAAAAAATTTATATAAACTTACACACCCATTCTGTTTATTACAACATCGAGTAATTGATCCATTACACTAACAACTCTAGCAGAAGCATTATAACCATGCTGATACATAGCCATCTGTGCTACTTCTTCATCCAAGTTAACACCTGATACGGATTGTCTTAATTTTTCAAGATATTCCATAACAACTGTTTGTTTTTCAGTTTCAGCATTTGCTGTTTCTGTTCTTGATGCTATTCTTGCTATGCTTCCTGTATAAAAATCATTGAATGTAGATTTGCTTTCTACCATTATTTCTTTATTTTTTAAGTTAGCAATAGCTAATGCATTAGAACCATCTCCTATTCCATTCCATTTATCATTAAATCCATTACCTGTAGTATCTATACCCTTTGAAGCTGCTATGTAATTTACATCATTTCTGATAATATCATTAACTGCAATTGCTGCTGAAGGATGTCTGTATGGAGTAGTAGTAAAGTTTCTAAAATCGCCTGCAAGCTGATTAACTTGATCTGTAGTCTGCCAATTATAAGCACCTGCAGCACCTGACTGATTAAGAACACCTGTAATACCTACTAAGAAATCTCCTGAATCTTCTATATGCTTAATGAAATATGAAGGCTTCATATAATCATCAAAACCTCTGGCTTTAAGTACAAGTCTGTTATTATCATCCAAATAAGCTGATACATTAGCTTGGCTTGAGTTAATTTTATCTATTAAATCACCTACTTTCATTTGGGCAGTATAATCAATAGCTACGTCAGCACCTTCTCTAGTTCTGTTTCCAAATATTAAAGTTCCGCTGCTTCCTACACTGTCTGTAGCCTCTACAGAATTAACACCGCTTACTTTAAACATTATAGTAGAATCTTCCTGTCCGTCATTATTAATATCATAATTACCTATTACAGAAGGAGTAGCCTTTGTCATAGTGAAGAAATCAACACCTGTTTCCTGATTAAGTCCGAAACCGCTTCTATGTACTTCGTTTACACTGTCTGCTAAATTCATAGCGAAAGTATCTAAATCATTAATAGCATCAACAGTATCAACATCTCTAAGTTCTACTAAAGCTTTTAATTCTCCGCCTTCAAATTGAACCTGAACATGATCTTTTTTCCAATAAATATCATACATTCCTTCATTATTTACATTTCTCTCTATGCTTAATTCGCTGACAACATTACCTTGAATTAAAGCTCTTCCGCCTATATAGATCATAGTTTCATCAGGGTCTATTGATTTTATATCAACATTAGCAAGAGAAGAAAGTTCATCTACCAATAAATCTCTTCTATCCAATAAGTCATTAGGGCTTTGTCCCAATGCCTGCTGCTTAACTATTTCAGTATTCAAATCCTTTATTGAATTTGAAATATCATTTATTCTATTTACTTTATTTTCAACGAGATTGTTCAAATTATTACGCATTCCGTTCATTTGACCAAACATTTGATTTAATGAATTATTTATTCTGTCGGCTCTCTCTACCAAAACCATTCTTGTTCCTCTTTCAGTAGGATTAGTAGCCATTTCCTGCCAAGCATCCCAGAAAGCATCTAAATCGCTTCTTAAATTGGAATTGCCAGGTTCATTATAAATAGATTCTAATTGTTTTAAATAATCAGATTTAGTTTTCCAATAACCATCTGTTCCAAGTTCAGCCATAATTTTAGCGTCTATAAACTCATCTCTTATTCTTTCAATAGTAGTTATTTCAGCACCCTGACCTATTTGTCCTGCTCTTTCCGCTCTATTTAAACTTGGTGCTTCCAAAGGCTTATCAAAAGTACGCATTACAACACGCTGTCTGCTGTATCCTTTAGTTAAAACATTATTTATATTATGACCTGTAACTTCCAAAGCTGTTTTGAAGTTTTGAAGAGATCTTTTTCCTAATTCTATACCAAAAAATGAGCTTGTTGACATCATTATGCTCCTTAAAAATAGTTTACTTCTAATTATTATAATTATCGTATTTATAAAAAAAATTATTACATTTTTTTTATTATTATTGTAACAAAAGGTAACATAATTAAATAAAAAATATAAAAACTTATTTGAAGTTAATAGTTATTTTGAATTTAAAAAAATAATAAGCTGCCTTTTTAAAAGACAGCCTATTTAATTATTTTATTTTTTATACTTTAAAAAACTTCATAGCCTCAACAAGTTCTACCGCCTGATTAAGTAATGAAGTAGAAGATGAAGATACCTCGGCAACCAAAGCTGCATTCTGCTGAGTTACAGTATCCATATTAGAAACAGCTTTATTAACCTGTTCAACTCCTGCCTGCTGTTCTACAGCTGTTGAACTTATATCCTGCATTATTCTAGCTGTATTTTCTATTTTTACCTGTAAATCATTAAATATTTCCTGAGATTCTCTTGCTGATTCTGTAGCTTTATTAATTTTATCATAGGCATTATCAACTAAATCAGTAATATCCTTAACTGATGTTTGAGTTGTTTGAGCTAAATTTCTAACTTCAGAAGCTACAACAGCAAAACCTTTACCCATATCGCCTGCTCTTGCTGCTTCTACTGCTGCATTCAAAGCAAGTATATTTGTTTGAAAAGCAATATCTTCTATTATTTTTGTAATATCTTTAATCTTTGTACTTGCATCATAAACTTCTTCTATATTTTTGGTAGTCTCCAAAATTATATCTCCTGCACTTTGAATAGAATCTTTTGAATCTATCATCATTTTATTTCCTTCTACTGACTGATCTGTAGATGATTTTATTGTAGAAGCCATCTCTTCCATTGAAGAAGCTGTTTCCTCCAAACTTGCAGCCTGAGATTCTGTACGATGTGATAAATCTTCACTTCCTCTTGAAAGCTCTCCTGCGCTATTGCTTATTTCATCTGCTGAAGTTCGTACTTTAATAATTATTTCCGACAGCTTATTTTTCATATTAAAAAATGAATTTGAAAGCATACCTAATTCATCTTTTCTATCAATATTTCTGTATTGAGAAGTTAAATTTCCGTTGGATATTTCACTTGCAATTAATACCAAATCATTTAAAGGTTTTGTTATACTTTTTATATACATAGCAACAATAATACTAGCCAATATTATAAAAAAAGGCCCTATTGTAGATGTTCTTAAAATTATGCCTCTTATCTCTTTATATATATGGCTATTGTAATTTGCAAATATAACAGACCAAGGCATTATATTAATATTTTTATAAGCCGCTGAACGTTTTGCTTTATTTCCGCCGTAAGTATAAGATTCTATAACACCTTCTGATGTATTTTTAGTTACATCATAAACATTCGGCAAAGGCGTACCTATTCTATTTATATCAGATGATAACATTATAATACCTTCATTATTTGCTATAGTTATAGCTCCGTCAAAATCAATATTGGAAATAAAATCACTATTAACTTTTCCCAAATCTAGATTTATATAAATAATACCTATTAATGTCCCTTCTGAATTAAATAAACCTTTACAGAGAAGAACAGATTGAGTCTCTATTGATGTAGTATTACCATAAGTATTATTGTAATTATTTGATTTTAATCTTGAAAATAATTCAGGATCCATATCCGATATAGATGTGCCTTCAAGCTCTGGTTTATCACTATCAACTATTATTGTACCATTAGTATCAGCCAATCCCATATTAAGAGCATATCTATTAACAGAAGAAAAATCTTTTAATCTGTTTATACTTCTATTTTTTACCGTTTCATCATTTGTATCTAAAAGAATATTAAACACAGTTGATGACTTAGAATATGTATTAATTGCCAATAGCTGTTCATGCAGTACCATATCTATCATAGAAGCGTATCCGGAAACTGTAGACTTAAAACCATTTAATGATGATCTTTTAACAGCTCTTGTAGATGATAATACAGAAAGAGTAGCTAATATAAAAACTGTAACAAAAATAATTATACTTATAATAAAAGGAACTTTAAAAGACAAACTAGTTATTTTCTTCATAATAATTACCCTAATTAAATTTTATTTACATTAATGAAATTTTAATATACATTTAATT
>NZ_CALXRN010000011.1 GCF_944390595.1 uncultured Brachyspira sp.
CGATGAAAGAAAATGATAATAAGGAGGCCATAATGTCAGAAATAGTAAAAGAAAAACCTATAATGGAAGAAGTACAGAGAAGATATAATAACTTTATTAAAGATAGATTGATGATGAATGAATATGATAAAAGACAGGCATATTTATACGGTAAGCAAATAATGCTTGAAGAAGAGCGAAGACTAGGAATTGAAGAAGGTGAAAAAAACAAAGCAATATCTATAGCTAGAAATTTTAAAAAAGCCGGTATCGATATAAAAATAATTAGTGAAAATACAGGCTTAAGTATAGAAGAAATAGAAAAATTGTAAGTTTATAAATGTTAGTATTTGATAAAAAGGATGCAGCATATAATAAATTAAAAACATATAGAACTAACAAAAAACTTGTACGTGTAGTAACAAATAAGTTTTTTATATAAAATAAAAAAGTAAGCCGACCAACGCTCTGCAAGGCACCCTTCGGGTGACATAACAACAACCAAGCGAGCCAGCCAACACTCTGTGTGCCGAGGAAGGTACCCTTATGGGTGGCATAACAACAATAGGAAACAACATGAATATAGGTGCTGTAAGATCAATTCCAGCAATGTTTATTCTAAACTTCTTTACTTTAGGAATATACCATTACTATTGGATTTATTATATAAGTTTGGAAGTTAAAAAATTTACTAAGCGAAAAGATATATCTCCTGAATTAGAACTTTTGCTTAGCGTTATTACCTGCAATCTTTACAGCATATATTGGTATAATAAATACGGAAATATTATTCATAAAGAAATAGCTTTAAAAATTGATGAAAACGATAAAAATGATGTTACTCAAACAGTTATGGTTTCATTTATTATCGTATTATTTGTAGGTATGCCAATTATAGGCGGATTAATACTTGCTTTTGTTATGGGAGTATTGGTAAGCGGTATGGCAGTACTTTACGGAGGAGCTTATAATAGTTTTACTTTGAATCCTGAAGTATTATTAGTATTTGCTGGTACTATATTAGCACTCATTATTATTGTTATAGTGATTACTGCTATGATGCTTATTCCTGATATTATTATGCAAAAGAAGTTAAACGCTATATGGAATAAGGTAAAAGAAAATCATTATAATAAAAATATTTAAAATACCTAAATATAAATTAAATTACACACTACAAAAAGTATTAATTAAAATTTACTTTGAATATAAACTTCTTTTTTGTCAAAGCTGCTGCAGAGCGAAAAAGACATATAATTTTTATTATTTTCAAATCTTAATATTTAAATGATGCAGAACATAGAAATTAATATACAATTAATATATTTTAAAAATATGTAATATTATCAAATAGTACATCTTTTATTTCTCCTGAACGAAGATTATCATTAACAGATTTACGGATGCGTTCTTTTACTTCCTTCATATTATTCATAAATGGTTCTGTCTGATATTCGGCAAAAATAGAATAAATTTCATCTTTAAGTATATAGGATATTTCCGGCAATTCAACTGCAAGCATTCTAACATTATCTTGATAAGTAAAAATAACGTCAACCGCAATATAAATAGTATTATAATTATTATCTATTGTCTGTATTTGAAACTGCCCCAAATTATAAATAGTAGGAGGCTGAGCATAAATATTTAAACTAAACAAATAAATAAAAAATAATAAAAATATAATTTTTTTCATAATTAAACTTCCTATACAGATAGATGATAATACAAAAAATATTTTTTTCAAGAACATAATTATAAAATTATTAAACATTAATCTGTTAAATTATGGTCTTTTTTAATTTTTGCTGTACTTGAAAAAAAATCGAAATTCCTATAAAATAAACATAATATTTTAAAAAATTACTTTAATAATTAGGATTAAATAATATGGAATATGAAGCAGTCATAGGATTAGAAGTGCATGTTCAGCTTAATACTAAAACTAAAGCATTCTGTTCATGCCCAAACACTTTCGGTGCTCCTGCAAACACTCTTACTTGCCCAAGATGTCAGGCTCACCCTGGTACTTTGCCTATAGTTAATAAAGAAATGGTGCATAAAACTATCAAAGCAGGACTTGCTACTAACTGCACTATTCAAAAGAAAAGCAGATTTGCTAGAAAACATTATTTCTATCCAGATTTGCCTTCCTACTATCAAATTACTCAAATGGACGAACCTATTTGTACAGAAGGCCATCTTGATATTACCGTACTTAATGATGACGGATCTTCTTATAACAAAAGCATAAGAATAAACAGAATACATATGGAAGAAGATGCTGGAAAACTTGTACATGATGATACTGGAAGACCTTTAAGCTATGTAGATTTAAACCGTGCAGGCTGCTGTTTAATAGAATGCGTAAGCGAGCCTGATATTTCTACTGGTGAAGAAGCATATCAGTATTTAACAGAGCTAAAAAAGATTTTCAAATATATTGATGTTTCTGACTGTAATATGGAAGAAGGTTCTTTAAGATGCGATGCCAATGTTTCTATACGTCCTAAAGGAAGCAAAGAATTAGGTACTAAAACTGAAGTAAAAAATATGAACAGCTTCAGAAATGTAAGACTTGCCATCGATTATGAAATCAAAAGACAAATTAAAGCATTAAATAACGGCGAGAAAATCTTACAGGAAACCAGACTTTACGATGCTAAAGAAAACACTACTAAAGGAATGCGTTCTAAAGAAGGTGCTGCAGATTACAGATATTTCCCAGACCCAGATATACCTCTTTTAGTGCTTAAAGACGAAGAAATAGAACAAGCAAGAAAAGAACTTCCAGAACTTCCTCAGCATAAACGTGAAAGACTTAAAAAAGATTATGATTTGCCAGATCAGGATATAGTTGTACTCACAGAAGATGCAGCATTAGCTGATTATTATGAAGCTGCTGTTAAAGCTTATCCTAAACAGCCTAAGAAAATAAGCAACTGGATAATGGTTGAAGTTAATGCATACTTAAACAAAAAACTTCTTACTATAAAAGATTTCAAACCTAAAGCAGAGCATATAGGAGAGATTTTCAAACTTATAGATGAAGGCGTTATAAGCGGTAAAATAGCTAAAGAAATATTTGAAGATATGTGCGAAACAGGAGAAGCTCCTTCTGCTATAGTTGAGAAAAAAGGTATTAAACAAGTCAGCGATACTGGTGAGCTTGAAGCTATAATCAGAAAAGTTTTAGAAGATAACCCTAAATCAGTAGCAGACTTCAAAGCAGGTAAAGAAAAATCATTCGGATTCTTAGTAGGTCAGACTATGAAAGCTACTAAAGGTCAGGGTAACCCTAAACTTGTTAATGAAGTTTTAAGAAAAATTTTAAGCGAATAATTTTATAAATAATAAATTTGATAATTAAATCACCTCTGAAATAAGTTGTTTTAGAGGTGATTTATTTTTATATAAGGGATAATTTATGAATAATAATAAAATGATAAATAATGTATATCATTTAAGTTTAATTGAATTACTATATAATGCTGCTAACAATGAATTCTATTTTTCAATACCATTATATCAAAGAGATTATTCTTGGAAAAAAGATAATATAAGTGAATTTATAAATGATATATTTGAAGCATATGATGCATATTTAAACGGCTATCATAATAATTATTTTTTTGGTTCTGTAATAACACTAGTAGAAGATAAAGATCATAATAAACATAATTTGATAGATGGTCAGCAAAGATTAACAACATTTATTTTATTTTTAAAAATAATGCAAAAAGATTTTAATGAACAATGTTTATCTAAAATTGCTTCATATCCAGAAGATGATCAGGAAATAATTTCTGAATTAAGTACATATTTAAGAAATTGCTTATGGGCAAAGAAAAAAGAGATATGTAAAATCATGTCAGAAAAATCTAATGATTCATCTTATTTAATAGATTTATTATTAGATAAAGATTTAGATAATAAAATATTAATACATAAAAATTATTATTTATTAAAAGATTTTTATGATGATTTGAAAAAAGAATATTCAAAAAACTTTAATATTATAAAATTTATAAATTTTGTTTTATCAAATATAGAATTTGTAAAAGTTGAAACTTCATCTAGAAGCAGTGCTTTAAAAATATTTTCTGTTTTAAATACAAGAGGACTCGAATTAAATTCTACTGATATTATTAAAGCAGAAATGATGTATTATTTAAATGATAGTAGACATAAAGATTTTGAATCTAAATGGAGAGCTTTAGAGCAAAAATCTTCTGAATTAAATACATCATTGGAGTCTTTATTTAAATATTATATTACTATGTACAAACCTGATAGTATCAAAGGTACAAATGATGAAAACATTAGAGAGTTATGGAAAGATAAAGATAAATGGGATGCCATAATAGAATTTGAAAATTTTATATCTTGTTATGAGCATATTATGAATATGAGGAATTCTTATATTTGGTGTTTAAGACATTTGTTAATAATGGGCAAAAATGCATATACTTGGATTCCCGTACTTACATTTATGAAGTTTAAAAACTATAGTGATAATGATATCATGTATATTGCTGAATTTTTAGTAAAATGGCATTGGCTGCATCTAATAAATGGTTATACAATAGAAAAAATAAAATCTTTTAATTTTGCTATTGTAAGAGTTATAAAAAGTGATAATAATTCTATAAATGAAATTATAAAATTAGAGCCAAGAATTATTACATATGATAATAAAACCTTAGAAATATTATCCAAAGGAGTTTGTAATACTTTAAGAATATCTAATTTTTATAATTTGAAATGGGGACGTGCATTATTATATTTTTTATATAATAAACCATTGTTGGAAACTTTAGAAAATACTATAGATATAGCTTTTACTCCGCTAAAATCTACAATAGAACATATATATCCCCAAAATCCAAAAGATGATATATGGATAAATTGCTCAGAAGATTTTAAACACAGACTAGGAAATTTAACTTTACTTGATAAAAGATCAAATATACAAGCAAGTAATGATATTGATAAAAAAATTAAAATATATAATAACAAATTATTTATGTATACTCCTGAACTTTCAAGAGAAAATCCATGGTCAGATGAAAAAATAGCATTGAGAACTGAGGAATTAATAAAAGATTTTTGTGAGTACATAAATATTGATTATTATAAATAAATTTAAAAATTTTCAGTATATGTTTAATGCATTAGAAAAGAAAGTTCTATTCTATACATTAAACATATATTAAAAAATATTATTTAGCTGCATTTCCCGCTACATTCAATGAATCCCAAGTCTTTGCAAATGGAGGTGCATAACATAAATCAAGCATACCTAATTCATCTACAGTAAGTCCTGCATATATGCAAGCTGATATCACATCTGCTCTTAATACTGCCCCTCTTTTTCCTAATACCTGTCCGCCTATTATTTTTCTGCTGTCAGATAAATACACTAACTTTATATGCAAATCCTGATAATCAGGATAATAATGTGTATGATCTGTATCTTTTATAGTAACTGTTTTATAATTAATATTTCTTTTTTTAGCCTCTTCTTCTGTAATTCCTGTTCTTGCTGCTTCAAGTTCAAAAACAAGCACACATGCACTAGTTAAACTGCCTATAAATTTTTCATGTCCTCCAAGTAAATTACTTGCTGCCATTCTTCCTAATTTATTAGCTCCTGTTGCAAGCGCAGCGTAATTTTGTTCATCAAGAACTTTATCATATATACTGGCACAGTCCCCTGCTGCATATATAGAATCTATACTTGTTTTTCCTTCTCTGTCAATAAGTATAGCTCCATTATCCATTAATTTAATACCTGCTTTCTTTGCTAAATCCGTATTAGGTCTCACTCCTACAGCAACAATAACATAATCAGCTTCATATTTGCCTTTATCTGTAACAACGGCTTTAACATTGTTTTTATCATCAGCTTCTAATGAAACAGCTTTTTCATTAAGACGTAAATTAACATTCTTCTTTACATGCTCAGCCAGTATATTAGAAAATTCTTTATCAAATTTATTTCCTAATACTCTGTCAGAATATTGTATTATAGTAACATTTTTTCCTATGTGCTTTAATGCATGTGCTGCCTCAATTCCAATAAAACCAGCTCCTAATATTACAACATTTTTTATATCTGCATCATTCATCTTCTCTTTTATATTTAAAGCATCATTAAATTCTTTCAATGCTGATACATTTCCTATATTGATATTTTGAATATTAGGTATAATTGAGTTTGCACCTGTAGCTATAAGAAGCGAATCATAACTATCCTCAAACTCTCTGTTATTCACTAAATCCTTTACCAATACTTTTTTATTTACAGCATCTATTTTTAATACTTCATGTTTTACTTTTAAATCTATTCCCGATTTTATAATAGCTTCTGCACTTCTTGCCAGCATGGTATTAGGACTGTCATAAAAACCGCCTATATAGTACGGCATTCCGCATGCTCCCCAAGATACAATATCTGTTTTTTCATAAACTGTTATTACAGCTTCTTTATTCAGTCTTTTAGCTTTAGCCGCCGCACTCATCCCAGCAGCAACTCCTCCTATTATAATAACTTTCTTCATTATTAACTCCTTATAATACTTAGTAATATATAATATACCAAAACAGCTATATTTTACTATAAAAAAAATTCAGCATTCAGTTAAAATCTTATCTTTTATCAAAATCCATGAAATTAATAAATATGTATGTATTTATTAAACAACTATAGGAAACATTATGAAAAATAAATACCATTCTATAAAAAATTACCGTATAAAAACATCATATAATAATAACGTTAAACTGCAACAATAAATTTATTTTTTATTTAAAGTAAAGTTGAAAAAAAATCAATAGCATATATACTAATATATAATTTTTATAAAAAATGTTTTTAATGAATTTTTGGGGAAAGTAAATCATTATGGATAATTTAGAAAATAAAATAACAAATATGATTATGTATTATAAAGGATTATGCGAAAAAGATCCGCACAATTTAAAAGCTGTAATCGATTTCGGTATATTCTATACTCAATTAGGAAAACATATAGAAGCTATAGAGATGTTCAAAAAAGCCTTAACTTTAAACAGCAATGACTATTCAATATGGAGACTTATTGGAATATCATATACAAAAATTAAAAACTATTATAATGCTGTTATGTATTTAGAAAAAGCTTATCAGTTGGAAAGCAATGACTATATAAGTATGAATTGGCTTGGTAAATGCTATATAGAAATAGGCAGATATGAAGATGCTGTTAATATTTTAAATAAATCTTTTATGATAGCATCTAAGGAATATGTTAATTGGAGAAGCCTTGCAATAGCGTTATATCATTTAAATAGAATTGATGAATCTATAGATGCTTTTGAAAGAGCTATGGAACTTAATAAATATGATTATGAGAGTTTATATTGGCTTGCTGTTATATATAAAGAAAAATATGAATATAAAAAAGCTATAACCTTATTTAAAAAAATATCAGAAACTGATAATGATAATTATTCCGTACATTTTAATACAGGAATATGTTTTTTTATGATAAATGATTTTAATAATGCCCTATCTTCATTTAATAAAGCATTAAATATAGATAATAATGATTATATGCTTTACTACTATATTGGTGTATCATTTTATAACATGAAGGATTACAGCAAAGCTATCGATTATTTTAATATATCAATAGAGAAAAACAATACATACTCACTTTCTTATTATTATTTAGGATTATCATATTATGCAGCAGGGATTTATGATAATTCAATTAATATGCTTGAGGAATGCATAAAATTAGATGAAAGCAACAAAGATGCTTATGTATCTCTTTCAAATGCTTATAGTGCTGTAGGAGAAATGGAAAATTCTTCAGAAGTATTTAATAAATATAAATATCAGTAAATTTATATCAAATTTAAATCGTTAAAAACTGGAAGATTAAGCTGGTAAACCTATAATATTTTTACATTAAAATTTTAATTATATATTAATGAAAATAAGCTATTGAGTATCAGTTTCATCATCTAATACAGTTTCATTTATTATAATGCCGTAACCGCTTATTTCTAGCTGATATTTGTCATTTAATATTATTATATAATTTTTATTCTTTCTTTCTATGCTGGTAATTTTTGAATGAGGATATGAATTATCTATAACATTAACCATAGATTTATGTATGCAGCTTCTAGGTATTCCTTTTGCTTTTGCTTTATCATTAGTAGCTGTTATTTTTTTCCACAAACCTGTATTATAAAATATAAAATTATATCCAAAATCTATATCAACTTCATAACCGCCGCCGTTTTGGTATAATGCTACAGTTTCTATATTATTACCAGGAAAATTTATATTTAAAAAATTCTGAGCCCTAAGCGGAAGCGAATTTTCAGTTATAGACTGACAATATAAACATACACTAAATATCAAAGCTGATACACAAATTATAAATAATCTAAAATATTTCATAACATTATAATTTTCGTATTTTATTTCCATTAGGTTAGAAATTTTTATATAAATTTAATGGCTATAAACTTATAAATAGTTTATAGCCATTCCCCCATATAATTAGATGTTTTCTTACTCTACACTATTTACATTATCAACTTTTTCTATGACATCATTATACTCATCTATCATAGATTCGTACTCATCGTCATTTAAAATCGAAGAATTATCATAATTATTTAAGGAATCGAATTTGTCTGTCATGATAGAACCTCCTTTTAAATAATTCTTATTTTTCATAATAAATTAAATAACGTGTACACTAATTATTATTTACCATGTAGTAGTATAATATTTTATTAATAAAATTTGCTTTATATTATAATAATAACAAAAATTTTACAGCTGTCATATATTTTTTTAAATTTTTTTTACAAAAAGAAATTTGAAAAAACATTAATTATCAAAATATTTTTTTAAATCATTTTCATTTATGTTTATAGCTATAATCTTTTTGCTGTTTTTCTCTCCTTTTAATATTTCAGCATCTCTTTTTTTGATATTAAGCTCATCAGCCAAAAAATCAATTATAGCCTTATTAGCTTTGCCGTCTATAGCCTTAGCCATAATACGAATGGAATGGACCCCATTTTCAAATTTAAAACTGTTGGATTTAGCTCCCGCTGTTACTTTAACTTCTATGTTCATAATTCATTAAAATATAAAAATTATTTAATTTTACAAATATTACTAAATCCTGCTGTAGGAACTCCCAAAGCCCTTATAAGTCTTGCCCAATAATTAACCTGTGCCGCAGTGGAAGCTAATATTAATATTGCATGCTCTGAATACTCTTTTTTTACTTCTGTGATTAATTCTTCAGATATTATTACCGGAGTTTTTGTTATAGCAGAAATATATTTTAAAGCTGTTTTTTCTTTTTTTGACATAGTTGTACAATTTTCTATATCTTTATTTTGAATGTATTTTATTTCTTCTTCTGTTACATTATCTTTGTCATATTCAAAACTGTTCATATCTATACAAAACGGACATGCAGCATCTATTGATATTTGTATTCTTATGAGTTTCAAAAGCCTTTTAGGTACTTCTTTATCATCATGAGTTATTAAGGCTTCCATTACACCTGAACTTATTGCAGTTTTAGGATTCCAAGCTAAAATCTTTGGAAGCAGTAAATCTTTTTTCACTTTCTTTTTCGCTATCCACATAGGCAGTTTTAAAAAGAAAGGTATTCTTTTAGGAGGATTTATGTATGCTTCTTCTGAACTTCTGAAGTAATTATCTTTAGTACTTTGTATATTGAAATTTACATTATCCATTAAATTATCCTTTTTTAAATTAGTATTATTTTTTAAGCAAGTTTATAGCTAGCAAAATAAAATTTTCCTTGTTGGTTTTATATATACCTATACTTTGCTTTCAAAATAATTGTCTTTAGTACTTTTGTATTTCAAAATTCATATTATTCATTAATTACACTTTTTTAAAATTGTTTTTATATTTAATGCATAACATAATTTTTTTATTATATAAAAAACTAAAAAATATTATCTTTTATATAAATAATTAATAATTATTTTTTATACTAATATATATAATTATACATAAGTAGTTTAAATTTATCAAATTATAACTTATAATATTAGCCTAATTGTTTTAAAGTGAGATTATGAATAATATAAATAAATACTTACATGAAATAGACGAATATATAGAAAATAATAATTATAATGATGCATTTTCTCTATGTAATAATATTTTAAATAACATAGCGCCTAATAATATCGAAGCTATATTCAAAGCAGGATACTGTGCCTATAAACTAGAAAAATATGATACCGCTATGGTTAATTTTATAAAGGCTCTATCATTAGAAAAATCAAATATAAATAAAGCTATGTATAAATATTATATTGGAAGATGCTATGATATATTTGATTCATTAGATGATTCATTAGAATACTTTAAAGAAGCGTATAAGTTAGATAAATCAAACAAATATTATGCTTTATGGCTAGGTATCACTTATGCTAAAATAGGAGCTAATGATTTTAATTATAATGTAGCTTTACTATATTTGTATAAAGCTCTTGATATAGAAGATAGTTTACTATATAGATATGCAGGATATTGTCATATACAATTAAAAAATTTTGATACAGCAGTAGAATACCTTGAAAAATCTTTAGCATTAAAAGAAGATGATTATTTAACTAGATACTATTTAGGTTTAGCATATTTTTCTCTACAAATATATGATAAAGCTTTGGAACATTTAAGCGAATCTGTAAAATTGAAAGATGATGAATTTGACAGCTGGCTTTCTATTGGACTCCTATATAAAGTAATTGATGAAGAAGTTTTATCTGAAGAATGTTTTGAGAAGGCAAGAAACATTGCTTTAGAATATAATAATAATTTGGATTATGAACTTGATTGTTTCATTAAACTCTTGGAAGCACAGGAACATGAATATTTAAATTATCTAAATCTTGGAATATGCTATGCAAAATTAGAAAGCTATAAAAATGCTATTCACTATTTACTTGAATCTATAGAAATAAATGAAAAATACAGTAATGAAAATAATTATTTGGCATATTATTGGATAGGATATATCAATTATATAGACAGTGAATATGAAGAGGCTGTGAAATATTTGGAAAAATCTGTAAAGCTTAAAGGTTATGAAGATAATTATTTTATTTTATTCTGTTTGGGAGATTCTTATTTTAAACTAGGAAATTACAAAAAGGCACTGACTAATTTACATAAATCTTTGGAATTAAAAGAAGATGAAACAGAAACATACAAATTAATGGCAAAAGCATATGCTGAACTAGGTCAGAAAGATAAACATAATGAATATATTAATCAGTATAAAATACTATTAAAACAGGAAAAAAAGCACAATAAAAACTCTAAAGATCATAACAAAAAAATAGCTGACAAACAGCTGGAAAAAATGCAGGAAGATTATAATAATTATTTTAAATCATTTTCATATATGGATCATTCAAAAACTGCAGTTAATAATAAAATAGCTAATAATCAAATATACGTACAAAAAATATTTGAAGAAAATAAGATTACTGAACAAGATGTATCATATGATAAAACAGAAATAGAAAACAGAGATATAGTATTTTATGATGACTATTCCAATTCTCTAAGAATTGACATTAATAATTTTCTTATATTTTTATTTCAGGATATAGAAAAATCAGATTTATATCATTTATACTCCTCAAGCACAGAAAAAAACAGTTATATAAATTTTAATAATTTTAATATAGAAAATTTCTTATATTACAGAGATATAATAAAGAACGCTGTAAGACTTGATTTGAAAAAGAACAGACAAATGCAATATGTTAAGCTTATAGATAACAATGATGTAGAAGGTATAAAAAAAATAGTAGACCATATAGATGAGCTATTTAATTATACTTCTATTTCAATATTAAAGTTCATGCAGTCTTATTATCAAAAATATGATATAGAACTTTATTTTATATTGATGAGATTAATAGAAACCTATTTATAAATAAAATATCTGATTTTATTACACTGAAAATTTTTAAGTTTATCAATTTTTTCTTGTTCTTTTTCCTCACACGCTGCCGATACCATAGGAGGACTTTGTAGGCCCCCAGAGTGTCGAAAAAAGAACTGTGGGGTTTTGTAAGACAGCATGGCGGGCACCCGCCATATATTAAAAACAAAATATAGTTGTTTAGGTATATACTGCTTTTTATAATATTTTGAGTGTATGCCAATTACTTATTTGATTATATTCACAGCTAATTTGCTTCAATATTCATTATACAATAGCTTATATAAGTTTGACATATTTATTATATATATTATTCTAATTATTAAATACTTAAGATCACAAAAATTATTACAAAAAAAAATAAAAACTTGGGATATTTTGGTTTTTATTAAAAAATAATTTTAAGGAATATAAAAAATGAAAATAGTTATAATACCAGATTCATTTAAAGGCAGTGCAAGCAGTATGGAAGTTTGCTATTGTATAGAAAAAGGTGTACTAAAAGTATTTAAAGATGCACTTATAAAAAAAATACCTGTTGCAGATGGAGGCGAAGGAACAGTTGACTCTATACTTTATGCTGCAGGAGGAAATATAAAAAAGATAAATGTAAAAAACCCTGAAGGAAAAATCATAGAGGCTAAATACGGAATAATTAATAAAGAAAAAGCTGTTATAGAAATGGCGGAAGCCTCAGGACTTACTTTAATTAGTGACAAAGGAAGAAACCCTATTAAATATTCAACTTATGGTACAGGCGAACTTATAAAAGATGCTTTGAATAATAATATAAAAGAAATATTAATAGGCATAGGCGGAAGTGCTACTAATGACTGCGGTATTGGAATGGCTAATGCTTTAGGATATAAATTTTTGGATAAGAATAATAATGAACTTGAAGCTATTGCTGAAAATATGATAAAAGTAGCGAATATAGATTACAGCAATGTTGATAAGAGAATATTTGATATAAAATTGAGCGTTGCATGCGATGTCAAAAATCCGCTTTATGGTGAAAATGGAGCTACTGCTGTATACGGCAAACAAAAAGGAGTTACAGAAGAAAGTTTTGATATACTTGATAACGGACTTAAAAATATAGCTAAAATTGTAAAAGAAAAATTCGCTAAAGAGATAGATCATATTGAAGGAGCAGGAGCTGCAGGAGGACTTGGAGGCGGTCTTGTTGCTTTTTGTAATGCTGAATTAAAAAGCGGAATTGATGCCGTTCTTGATATAATAGATTTTGAAGAACATATAAAAGATGCTTCTCTTATTATTACAGGAGAAGGTGCTATTGACGGGCAGACTAAAAAGGGAAAAGTGCCTGTAGGAGTTGCAAGAAGAGCTAATCAAATTCCTGTAATAGCAATAGTTGGAGATATAAGAGATGGTGCTGAAGCTGTTTATGATATGGGAATTATATCTATTATGCCTGCTTTAAAAAGAGCTATGCCGCTTGAAGAAGCTATAGTAAATTCCAAAACGTTAATAGAAGATGCCGCTGAGAGAGCCTGCAGATTCATAAGTATTAATTTAAAATAATTATGTATACAATAAATAAGGAATGAAAATAAAAACTTTCTCATTCCTTATTTATAAAACTATATTTGCTTTTTATATTTTAATTATTAGTTTCAAGCATTCCTTTCGTAGATAATACTTCATTTTTATATTTTTCATCTATTTCAACAGCCTGAGCTAATGCACGAGCAGCACCTTTAAAAATGGATTCTATTATATGATGCGTATTCTCTCCGTAAAAAGTTTTTATGTGAAGTGTTATGTTCATAGAATTAGTAAAAGCAACGAAAAATTCTTTTACTAATTCCGTATCAAAATCTCCAACCTTTTCATGCTTCAAATCGGCATCAAAAACTAAATGGCTTCTTCCGCATATATCAACAGCAGCTAAAGTTAATGCTTCACACATAGGCATAAAAAAATTGCCGTATCTTTTTATACCTTTCATATCTCCTAATGCCTCAGAAAAACATTTGCCTAATACTATGCCGATATCTTCAACAGAATGATGATAATCAACATCTATGTCGCCGTCACATACTGTCTCTAAATCAAACCTTCCATGACGTGCAAATAAATCAAGCATATGATTTAAAAATCCTACTTTAGTATCATTTTTATATTTACCTGTTCCGTCAAGATTTAATTTTATTTTTATTTTTGTCTCATTAGTATTTCTTTCTATCTCAGAAACTCTCATATTATAATCTCCTAATTTTATCAATATAAAAATAAAAAAATTACAGTAATATTTAGTAATTTATATCATTTTTAGTATAAATTGCAATAATATTAAAAAATTATATATGAAATGTTCACATTTATTTCTATATAAAGTATTTTTTGTACACAATAAATAAATATATTTATGTTTTATTTGTTGAAAATAGAAATTTTATTTACTATAATAGTATATTATCATAAATAAATTTACGGAGTTTTTATTATGTCAGAAGAAGTTATAAAATGGTTTAGAGAAATCAGCAGGATACCAAGAGAATCTGAGAAAGAAAAAAGAATAAGCGATTTTTTAGTAAAATTTGCTAAGGAAAGAAATTTAGAAGTTTATCAAGATGAAGCTTTAAATGTTATCATAAAAAAGAAGGCTTCTAAAGGCTATGAAAATGCTCCAACAGTTATTATACAAGGTCATATAGATATGGTGTGTGAAAAAACATTAGACTCCAATCATGATTTTGATAATGACCCTATAGAATTAATACAAGAAGGAGATATTTTAAAAGCTAATAAAACTACATTAGGAGCTGATAACGGAATAGCTATAGCATATTCGCTTGCTCTGCTTGACAGTGATAATACAGCACACCCTAATCTTGAAATTGTATGCACAGCTTCTGAAGAAACTAATATGAATGGCGCTTTATCTTTAACAAAAGAACATTTAAGCGGAGAAATAATATTAAATATAGATGGCGAAGAAGAGGGAATATTTTTAATAAGTTCTGCAGGCGGAATTACTCCTTTAGTGAAATTTCAATTAGAAAAAGAGTCATTTAATTATGATTGTATAAAGGTAAAAATATCCAATCTTCAAGGCGGACATTCAGGCATGGAAATTGATAAGCAGAGAGCTAATGCTATAAAATTGATGGGAAGAGTATTATATGCTGTAAAAGATTTAATCAATATTGTTCATATCAGCGGAGGTTCAAAAGATAATGCTATAGCTTCATATGCTGAATTTATTATAGCTTCAAAAAATATAAATGAAGTAAAAGAAATAATATCAAAAATATATTCTGATATAAAAAATGAATATGAATTTGAAGACCCAGATATAATCATAACAGCAGAAGATGCGGGAAATGAATATAAAGAAATGTTCAGCAGAAAAACAACAGATGATATTATAGATTTTATATATACGGCTCCTTATGGTGTAGAATATATGTTTAACAATGATGAATTAAAAGGTATAGTAAAAGCCAGTCTCAATTTAGGTATTGTAGAAGAGAATGAAAAAGAAGTAATAATTACAATATCTATAAGAAGTGCATTAGACAGTATTTTAAATGAAATAAGAAATAAAATAAAAATATTAGCAAGAAGAATGAATGCCGATGTTGAAGAGACAAGCGAATATCCTTCTTGGCAGTATTCTAAAGAATCCAAAATAAGAGACATAGTATTAAAAAGCTATAAAGATTTTTCAGGCAAAGATCCTATAATAACTGCAGTACATGCAGGATTAGAATGCGGTATCTTGAAAAATCTTATTCCTAATGCAGATATTATAAGTTTTGGTCCTGATATTTTTAAAGTTCATACTCCAGAAGAATACTGCTCCATATCTTCAGTAAATAGAACTTTTGAATATTTAAAGAAACTTCTTTCAGAAATAAAACAATAAATTAATTTTTAAGGAGACATTATGTCAGAAAAGAAAAAACTATCTTTCCCTACCGCTTTTACGGTATTACTGATTGTATTATTTTTAGCCTGTGTATTAACTTATATAATTCCTGCAGGTTTATATTCTAAATTATCATATGATTCAACAAATAAAGTATTTGTTATTACCGATGCTAAAGGCGATATTACTCAAATGCCTGCTACTCAGGAAACTTTAGATCAATTAAAAATTACAGGAGATATTGAGAAATTTTTAGACGGAAGTATAAATAAACCTATATCCATACCCGGTACTTATGAAAAAGTTGGGCAAAAACCTCAGGGAGCAAAAGAATTTATAATAGCTCCTATATCTGGTATATATGATACTATAGGTATAATCTTATTTGTATTTATTTTAGGCGGTATAATAGGAGTATTAAATGCAATAGGTGCTTTCAGTGCAGGTATTGCCGCACTTTCAAAAGCCACTAAAGGAAAAGAGTTTATTTTAATAATAGCAGTTACGGCATTAATATCTTTAGGCGGCACAACTTTCGGTTTGGCAGAAGAAACTATAGCATTATATCCTATATTAGTACCTGTATTTTTGGCGGCTAAATATGATGTTCTTGTATGTATAGCTTCAGTTTATATGGGTTCTTGTATAGGAACTATGTTTGCCACAATAGGACCTTTTTCTGTAGTTGTAGCTTCAAATGCTGCAGGAATTAGTTTTGCTAACGGATTCAATTTCAGATTAATAGCATTTATTTTGGGTACTGCTTTAACTATTATTTATATATTAATATATGCAAAAAAAGTAAAAAAAGACCCTTCAAAATCATTAGCATATGATCAGAGAGAAGAGTTTGAAGCTAAATTCAAAACTGAAGGAGAAGCTCCCGCATTAACTCTAAAATTCAAAATCATATTATTAGTATTTATTGCAAGTTTCGGTATCTTAGTTTACGGTGTTGCTTCTAAAGGCTGGTGGTTTGAAGAGATGACTGCCCTATTTTTAGTAACAGCATTTATTATTGCCTTATTATCAGGACTAAGCGAAAAAGAATTTGTTAATCAATTTGTTACTGGTGCAGGCGATTTGCTTGGTGTAGCTTTCATTGTAGGTATTGCCAGAAGTATAAATATAGTATTAGAAAACGGTATGGTATCAGACACTATACTATATTTCTTCTCCAATTTAGTTACTGGTATGAATAAGAATGTATTTATAGTGATGATGATGTTTATATATTTGATTTTAGGTTTCTTTATACCATCAACTTCAGGCCTTGCTGTACTTTCTATACCTATTATGGCACCTTTAGCAGATTCTGTAGGAATAGGAAGAGATGCTATCATTTCTGCTTATGTATACGGACAAGGTTTAATGGCATTCATAACACCTACAGGACTTGCTCTTGCTTCTTTAACTATGGTTAATGTTACTTATAATAAATGGCTTAAATTGATAATTCCGTTTATGGGTATATTGGCGGTATTTTCAATATTAATGCTGATACTTCAAGTTAACTTGTAAAAATAATAAATATATTAACAAAAAAAGAGGTATTCTTAAAACTTTGGAATACCTCTTATTTTTTATATAATCTGATTTTCAAATAAACAATTATTTAGAATATATGCCAACTATTTTTAGTAATACTTCAGTCATCTTCTCTAAAGACTGAACAGGAATATATTCAAATCTGCTGTGAGCATTTTCTCCGCCTGTAGAAAGATTAGGACAAGGAAGACCTTTAAAAGATAATCTCGCTCCGTCAGTACCGCCTCTTATAGGTACTATATGTTCTTTTACTCCGCAGTCATTGAATGCTTTTATGGCATTATCTATTAAATGCATATGAGGAAGTATTTTCTCCTTCATATTAAAATAGCTGTCTTTCAATTCCAAAACAAAAGTATTTTCTCCGTATTTTTTATTTAGGAAATTTTTTATATCATTCATAAATTCTTTTTTCTTATTAAATTTATCAATATCATGATCTCTTATAATATATTCAAGACAAGCCTTTTCTTCATTTCCGTTTATAGATGATAAATGATAAAAACCTTCATAATTTTCTGTATACTGAGGTTTTTGTTCGGCAGGGAGCATTGAATTAAATTCTATTCCAAGAAGGATAGCATTTTTCATTTTATTTTTAGAATATCCGGGGTGAACATTAACACCATTAACTATTATATTGCATGAAGCGGCATTAAAGTTTTCATATTCTATTTCTCCTTTCTCTAAAAATTCTAGCAT
>NZ_CALXRN010000012.1 GCF_944390595.1 uncultured Brachyspira sp.
CTGTAAAGATTAGGGATAAATTATATAGAGAAATGGAAATTTATAAAACTGTTTTAAAAGAGCTTAATAGCAAAGATTACAGAAATGCTAAAAATGAAGTTAAAATGAAAGTGCTTGTCAATGTTAAAGATATTCAGGCAGAGGCGGATAAGCTTTCAAAGGCTTACAGCGATATTGATGTTATTATACAATCATCAAATTGGAATGTTGATTTATAATAATAATTTTTAAACGCACGGTTAATAATACTTTATTTATAATTAAAGTTTGAATTCATATTTCATTTTGTATTTTAATTCATTATTCGTGCGGTGAATACACTATAAAATTAAATAACGCTTGGGCGGGTGCTAATAAATTTTAATTCATCAATCAATGAAATAAAAAATTAAAATTGCAAAATAAATTAAAAAATTTATAGGGTGGGGTAGTGTAATTAAATTTTAAAACTTTATTTACATGCCCCGCCCTTTATTCTTTATAGTTAACTTTCAAATTTTTAATATTATCTATCTATATAACCTATTTAGAAATTTCAGCACCCACCCAAATTTTATTTAGGTTTAAAAAATATTGACAAATTTTGTATTAAACATAAAATTAAAAAAGATTCCTACAGCAAAATAATATAATCCATAAAGACTGGGTTAAATGGAATCTAGTTTTTGTATGTTAGAATCCTGAGACAAATTTAGGAGTAAATTAATTCTATGAAGAAAAAATATTTTTAGTATACATCGGAAAATGGACTTATAATGGAGCTTTCTTTGACTATTCTGAAGTATTTATTGATAAAAAAGGTGCATTTTATTTACAAGGTAAAATAGTTGATGAAGTCATTAAAAAGACAGATGATAATTATCAGGCTATTGTGAGAATTGATATGAAGGGCGGATATTTTATGGTAAGTGAACTGGATATAACATTTGTTTCAGAAGATACAGAAGTTGTTAAGGCTGTAACAAAAGAGATTGATCCTGATAAGAATGTTACAAGTGAAATAGAAGGTGAAGCTATTTTAATGAAAAATTAATATTGTTTTATATATTATTAAAATTATTAAAAAATATTTGGAGTTTTAATAATGAATAAAAAAAATTTTCAATTATAAAAATAATAGCAATATATTTTTCAGGAATAATTTTAACTTTGAATGGTGTAGCAGGATTGTTTTCTTTTATCAATACAAAAAATTATATTCATACTGTAGGAGTAGTTGAAGAGTGCGATAGAAGAAAAAGGGTATATAAATCTGGAGAAACTAGATATGAAAAAACAATGGTAATAAGATATGAAGCTGATAATCATGGAACATTATATGCTACTTTAAGAAGTTATTATCCATTTAGAAAAGTATGAGATGAATTGCCTTTATGGTATGATACTGATGAACCAAGCAATATAAAACTTCCTTTTTCTGATGGTATTTTTTCTATATTCAGTACTGTTTTAGGATCGCTAATAATTCATTTTGGATTTTATATTGTAAATAAAAATAGATAGCTATATTGCTGTTATTATACAAAGTTTATTTTTTACTTTATTAAGTATTTAAATATATAATCTGATATTTTTTATCTATTCAATATTATTTTAAATTATAATTAAAATATATATAATAATTTATTGAAAAAATGATAAACTATAATATACTATCACTTGTTTATAAAGAACTTTTTATTTTTTGAAATAATAATTTTTAGACACGAACAGCAATTTATTTCTGGTACTAAGAAGGTTCAAATCCTTTAGCCATTTTTAATGGTGTATATTGTGTCTAGTTTTTAATTCTATGCTTATTTTATTATAGGCATAGAATATTTTTTATTATAGAACTTCTTATTATAGGAGAATTAATTTTATGTCTTTTTTAGATTTGCTTAAAAATTCTTTTAATAAAACTTATACGCAGAATTTTGCTGATACTAATATTTCATCATTAAACGGCATAATAGATTTATTTGCAGCTATGGGAGCAAGCAGATTAAAAAAAGATGATGAATTATTAAAATATTTTATAGATGCTTGGAGAGAAAGTCCTGAGCTTACAGCTAAATCTCTAATGTATTTAAGAGATATAAGAAAAGGAGTAGGTGAGAGAAAAGTTTTCAGAAAATATATTAATATTATGATTAAACAAAATCATACTCTCACTGCAATAGAAATTCTCAAAACTATACCAGAGCTTAGAAGATGGGATGATATTATTTATATATGGTATGAGAATAGAGAAAATAAAAATATTTATGATTTTACAAAAAATATAATATTAGAGCAATTAGATAAAGATAAAACTGCTGATAATGTTTCGCTTCTTGCTAAATGGCTTCCTAGTGAAAATACTTCATCACAAAATACAAGAAACATTGCAAGAGAATTAATAAGACTTTTAAATATGGAGAGTAAAGAATATAGAAAAACTTTATCTGCTTTAAGAAAGAAAATAAAAAATAATAGAAAATAATTTAAGAGAAAAAGATTATACATTTAATTATTCTTCGGTTCCTTCACTTGCTATGAGAAAATATTCAAAAGCATTTATTAGAAATGATGAAGGAAGATACAAACAATTTTTTGAAGATGTAAAGTCAGGAAAAGTAAAATTAAATACAAGGGCCTTAACTCCATTTGATGTTATAAGAGAGATTTTAGACTGTGCCGAAGAAGATATAGATTCAAGAAAAGAAGAATTCGATTTAACTTGGAAAAATCTTCCAAACATTTTTGGAGATAATAATTTAAATGCTATTGCAGCATGCGATGTATCTGGAAGTATGGGAATGGCTTTGAATGGAGAACCATTAATATGTTCTGTTGCTTTAGGAATATATATAGCACAGTTAAATAAATCTGCTTTTCATAATCATTTTATAGATTTCTGCGGCGATTCTAAAATGCATGACATATCAAATATAAATAATATTGTTGATATAGTTAATTATGTTTTAAGATCATCTGTTGATTACGGTACAAATATAGATTCAGTATTTAAAGCGTTACTTGATACTGCACTCAAAAATCATGTACCGCAAGAAGAACTACCTAAATATATAATAATAATTTCTGATATGGAATTTAATCAATGCGAATTTCAAAATAAAACTAATTTTGAATATTGGAAAGAAATATTTAATAAAAATAATTACAAACTTCCTAGAATAATTTTCTGGAATGTAAACTCATTAAGCAGAATAATGCCTGCCTTAAAAAATGACGAAGTTTTATTTGTTTCTGGAAGAAGTCAGAATGTTATAAAAAATATAATCAATATAGACAAATACGATTTAACAAATCAAGATGAAATATCAATTCTTTTAATACTTGATACTTTGAAAGATTATAGTATAGATATAAAGGATTGATATATACCTAAACAATTATATTTTGTCAAAATAATTTTTTTAATTTAAAATATTTGCAGGGCTTTGCCACGCACACCAGTTCTTTTTTATAGTACTTCCTTCGGTCGTAAAAGAACTGTGGGGCAGAGCGGTGGGCAAAGACCCATATATTAAAACAAAAATATAAATTTATATTTTGACAAATTGCCATTTTGCAAATATAATATTTTTATAAATATTAAAAAATCAATATATAAACGACTATTTTTAATTGGAATAAATTCATCATTGTATTAGTAAAGTAATTATCATAGGAGCAATTAATGAATGCTATTAACTATTTTTTTGTGAAGCATATAGAAAAGTGCCAAAAGGAACTGCATGATTTTGAAACAAATAAATTTAAAGAAGTAAGAGAAGATTTAAGAGTAGAAACAAGAAAATACATAGAAGAAATAAATAATTTTTTAAGAAGTATCAATGCAGAAAGTTTTACTGATTTTAACGGATTTAATAGCAAAATAAAAACTTTCAATGAAGAACTAAACAGAATAATGAAAGCAAGCGCCAATATATCAACATTGGTTTATGTAATACAAAATGTAAGTGAAGACGATTTTTACACATATACGGATTTTATAAGTTATTTTAATTGCGATGATGAATCATTTAATAATTTTGATGATATATATATCAAACAATTAAAAAGATTTGATAAACTCATTGAAAAATCAGATGATGATTTTGAGATTTATAAAGAGCGAGGAGATTTAAAGTCCGAGATGGGTCTTTATGATGAAGCTATAAAAGATTATGAAAAGGCTTTAGAGTTAAATTCCAATTATGAAGAAGCTAAAAATGCAATAGAAAAAATTAAAAACGATAAGATAAATTTACTAAAATGCGAGAATCTGCTAAAAATTAAAGCAGTTTCTAATTTACTTGAACTAACAGAAAATGAAATATTTAGTAATGGTAAAAGTCTTGCAGGCAAATATTTAAAATTAAAAGATATAACATATAATATCAGTAACTTTAGAGATAACCTTACAGAGTTTGATAAAGCTATGGAAGAGTTTATTAATGAAGTAATAAATAACAATATTAAATTTTGTAGTAAAGAAGCTAATAAAATAATTCATAACATATACGAAAACTATATTAATATCATAAATATCAATATAAATAATTTATTAGTACCATCTAACAATTTAACAAATTTGTTTGATGACAGATTTGCTATATCTAATATAGAGATCTGTGCTCCTATGTATACAAACGGATTAATTCAATTTGTATATGGAGAACCTAAGAGCTCAAAAACTCATGTAATTTGTTATAAAATAAAATATATAACAGAATTAATGAATAAAAAAGCAGCAGTAATTGTTTTGAATGAACGACAAGCTGATGCTGAATTATATAGTCAATTATCTAAAGATTGTACTGTATACTCTTTAGCTTGGGATAATCCTGTATTAGTAGGGATAACCAAAAAACAAAGATTTCAATTATTTAATGAAATTTTTGAAAGAATTGCAGCAGATCCGGATATAGACTACGTTGTAATAGATTCTTTATCAAGATTATATGAATTGATAGAGAATGTAGGCATAGGTGAGACTGAAGACACAAAAGAAGGCGGTCAAAAATATACCTGTAGGGATTATATTAGAGATAATTATATTTGTAAAATAAAACAATATGATAAATCTCTAATAGCTACTCTATTGATTGAGGGAAAAAATTCTCTTAGCACAAAAGTAGCTAAGTATTTAAAAGGTCTTGGTAATTCAGATCTTGAATTAAGTGCTTATTTGCTTAGTAAAGGAATATTTCCTCCAATAAACAAAAGAAGTAGTTCTACTAGAAATATTTTGAGTATTATAAAAGATGCTAAAAAGAATTTCTTAAAAACTGAAATAGAGTTAGTAGAAAATTTTGAAAAAGTTAAAGCTGAGGTTGATGATAGAACTTTAGCGATAGTGCTTACAAATCAGCATACAGATAGAGAACTTGAAGAAGCATCTTTTAATTTTGAATGTTTGTCAAAAAATTTTAAATTTAGAAGTCTTTTAGAATAATTTTTTAATTTAAAATATTTGCATGGATTTGCCCACCGCTCTGCGTGCTTACGCAGCACCCCAGTTCTTTTATTAGTATAAAAGAACCTATATCCTCAACAAGCTCGGATACGCTTCACGAAGAACTGCATTTTTAGTCTAAATTTAGGTTATATTTTACATTTAATAAATATTTTTAAAATATAAAGTTATAGCAATTGCGTTTTTTGCTACTTTTTTGTGCGGCAAAAAAGTAGATAATATCTATATAAAGTGCATCAGTTGACAAACTTAAAAATTTTCACTATATACTGTAAAATTAAATAACGCTTGGGTGGGTGCTAATAAATTCTAATTGAGTAATAAGAAAATAAAAAATTATATTGCATATTTAAATTATAAATTTATAGGGTGGGCAAATGTAATTTAAGCTTTAAAACTTTTATTACATTCCCTGCCCTTTATTCTTTATAGCATATTTTTAAATCATAATTTAAATTTCTTTATTGCTTTATTAGAAATTAAAGCACCGCCCAAGCGTTTATTAAATTTAAAATCTGTTTTAACTAAAATGCATTATCCCTAACGTACATTGTACTTTCTGTAAGAAAAAGCATTACCGTTCGGCAAGTTTTTATTAGATTTTAAAACTATATTATACTACGATTAATAGTTTTATTTTTTATAGATTTGATTGTATTAAAAACTAAATTTATTTTTCTTACCGTGCGTATTTTAAATTGAGTTTATTACTAATTAAATAAAAACTTATAATCACTTATATTTTTTATTATTAATATAAAGATTAATTTTTAAGGTTTTTATTTATGCAAAATACAGAAAATAAACAGTCTAAAATAGAAAAAATTATTGAAGAATATGATAATAAATTGAAAGATAAAAACAGAGAGATAGAAAAATTAAATGACGAATTAAACAGAGTGTCTACTAACAATTATAATTCAGGCATTCCAAATGTGATATCAAATAGAGGAGATGAAAGCCATGATTTTTCATTTCCTCATAAATGGGCATTAACTTGCAAGAGAATGGAGAACTCTATTTATCTTGAGCCTATACTTCAATTTTACAGAGGAGTTTTTAATTCTTTTAATTATTTTTTTGAAAGGCCAAAAGAATGCGAAGATAATGAGAAAGTAAATAATGCATACGATTTTTTTATAAGTCAATTTGAAAGAGCAGGCGGACTTAAAAACTTAATAGTTAATGTTTCTTATAATGCATTAGTTTACGGCTTTTGTTTTTTTACTCCTAAATTAGAAGTCTTGCCTGCTAGGGCTTACGGATTTAAAGGAAGACTTGACGGTTTAAAAGGATTTAAATATTATGATCCTTCTTCAATATACAGATTTAATTTTGATGATCATGACAGCGATGAAATAAAAAGTATAAGCATTATAAAAAAACATAAAGAAATTTTTAATGGTTCATTAAATTATGATGAAGCTAGTATTATAGATATAGATTTTGATTTAGCTTTAGCAGGATATGCAAGTTATGGAAGCATTGAAGGCGATATTATAGGAAAGCCTTTTTTATACAGTGCATATTCACTTTGGCAGATTTTAGAATCTATGGATAATAGTTTTAATAGGAATTTAAAAAATATAGGCGAGCATAGTTTTAATTTTATAGCAAACACTGAACTTAATGATTCAAAGCGTAAGGAGGCAGAACGTGAAATAAGAAATTTTATAAATAACGGCGGCGGAATTTTTATTTCCAAGTACGGTAAGATAGAAAAAATAGAAAGTATTGATGCTAATGAATGGTATAATTTTAGAGACAGTATGCTTTCAGCCTTATTCAAAAATAAAGGTGTAGATATTAAAGCACTTGGTCTAAACAAAGGAGCTACTAAATCATTAGCGGAGCTTACTCAAGATAATGCACTTCTTATGGCAAGCGATATTGTTTCAGGTATAATCAATTATATAAATAATAGTTTTATAAAAAGATATTTTGATTTGAATTTCAAGAGTTTAAGACTGTCAGGCGAATGCGATTATTTCAGAATTTCTCATTCTATATAAAAAATAATTATCAATAGAATAATTTTATATATAAAAATATGGGTAAATCTAATAAGTATTGAATTTTTATATGTATATACAGTTGTTATTAATTAAATTTTGTATATACTATATTTATATATAAATTCAGTTATCATTTTTTGTTGTTTTACGATATTAATAAAAATCATTTTAAGGGGGCATTTATGGCAGTTAAACTTTTCAGTAAAGAAGAATTGCAAAAATGCACTACAGAAAAAGAAGTAGAAGCATATTTTGATTCTTTGGATATAGAAAAAGATGATTATGAAAAAAAAATAAATGCTTTAACAGAAGCTTTAGAATCCCAGGAAATAAAATGCTTTTCTGAAACTTCTTTAAAAAATAGATATAAAGATATATTAAGTATATTTTTAGATGAAGAAGTTAGAATGTACAGGGGATTTTAATTTGATATGGATAAACCAAATTTACAAGAAATAGCTGACAGATGCGGATATAATAATGTTTATAATGAATCTGAAAAACAAATAAATTTATTGGATAGTTTGCAGAAGAATTTAATTGATAGTCTTATTAATAAATATATAATAAAGTCGTTACTTTCTCATTGGAAAAGTGCTGTAGAAAATATAGTTTTAGAGACAAGACAATATAAATTTAAAAACTATTGTAAAGAGACTTCATATACAAATCCAAAAGTTATAAAAATAATGAATGTTGCACTATACAAAATATTTATAAAAGAAAAAGAACTTTTTGAGTATGGATATACTTTAAAAGATAAATATAATTGGGTTGATGTTATAGTTATAAATGAAAAAATGACTATTAAAGAAAAACGTTGTGTTGTAGCACATGAATTAGCTCATATAATTATAGATAGAATATTAAAAGAAAATATAGATATAATCCCTAATATGGATTTCAATAATCTTAATGAAGAAGAATTAGCCAATATATTAATGTGTTACATACTTTTGGACAAATCATTCTTTTATAAAAATGCACAATTTGAAGATTATGTTATTACAGATGTTTTAAGCTTAAAAGAACTGAGAGAAAATATATTGAAAAAATATAGAAAATAATTTTTTAAATAAAAGTTTTATTTGAAGTTAATTATATTATTTAGCTGTCCATAAGTTTTATATAGCTTTTTATTATAGGATTCTCATTGTTATCAAAAATATCTTCAAGTTTTCCGTTTGCTAAAACCTTGCCGTCATACATAAATACTGCATTATCCGATATTCTTTTAGCCTGTGCTATGTTGTGAGTAACTATTATAATAGTATATTTTTCTTTAAGGCTCAATAATGTATCTTCTATTTTGTTTGAGTTTATAATATCTAAAGAGGAACAAGGCTCATCAAGAAGAAGTATATCCGGTTCAACACTTAAACTTCTGGCTATGCAAAGTCTCTGTTTTTGTCCTCCGCTTAATTTTAATGCGGACATATTTAATTTATTTTTCACTTCATCATAAAGACTTGTCATATTTAAAACTTCTAATGTTCTTTCTTCTATTTGTTTTTTATTAAATCCGTAATATTTTAAAGCATAGCTTATATTTTTATAAATTGACATTGGGAATGGGGTAGGGGTTTGAAATACTATTCCTATATTTTTTCTTAATGTTTCAACAGGAATATTATTAGTATTTATATTATTAAAATATATATCACCTTTTATAATGGCGTTATTTTCTTCTAATATAATTTTATTTATAGTTTTTAAAAGAGTGCTTTTCCCGCATCCGCTTGGACCTATTATGGAAGTTATTTTATTTTTTTCAAAATCAATATTTATATTATCAAGTATATTCTTTTCTCCATAATATACATATACATCTTTTAATTTTAAAACAATATCATTCATATTTTAACCCTGTTTATAATTTTTAAAAATCTCAAAAGTACAGCAAAAAAGTTTAATATTAAAACTATTAAAAGAAGAACAAAAGCTGTGGCATAAGCATTTTCTGCAGATATTCCTTGAGTAAGAAGTATATACAAATGATAAGGCAGAACCATAGAAGGCTTAAATATAGAAGTTGTTAAAGGAGCATTTATTACAGCACCGGTAAACATCAATGGAGCAGCAGCCCCTATAGCTAAAGCATTTGCAAGCATAATTATAGATAAAGCCTTTATGCCGATTTCTTTTAAAACTATATGAATTATAGTATATGACTTGCTTATACCTAAAGCATAAGAACTATTTATTATATCATTGTCTAATTCTTTTAATACTTTTTTTATTCTTATTGCTATAAAAGGCAGAATCATAATAGACTGAGTTATGGCCATAGAAAGTATTGATTTTCCAAACCCTAAATATAATACGAGCATGGCATATCCGAATAATCCTAAAACAATGGAAGGAATTCCTGCTATGCATTGAAAAATTATATCAAAAAAAGAATTAACAAATTTGTTTTTATTATAAAATACTAAATATATTCCGGAAGATATGCCAAGTACGGATGATATTAAAGATGAAAGTATAGACGTATATAAACTTCCTACTATGGCAGGAAATATTCCTCCCTCCTTTCCTAAAATAATACCCTCTGGCTTTCCAAAAATAAAATTTATATTAATGGCATTTCTTCCTTTATAAAATATAAAGATAAATATAAATGCTATTATAAAAATAACTACAGTAAAACTTATTACAGCCCATATCTTAATTAAATTTTTCATAATTCCAATTTAAGCAAATATTTTTTTAAAAAATGAACAGATATATTTATAATGGATAGTGTAACCATAAGTATAGCACCGCTTGCAAATAATGCACTGTAATGAAGACTTTTAACTTCCGACATTCCTATTTCTAAAGCAATCAATGAAGCTATCGTTTCAGCCTTTCCTAATAATTTTGGAAAAACTAAAGAATTACCTATAACCATCATAACAGCCATAGTTTCTCCTAAAGCCCTTGATATTGCAAGTATGAATCCTACCAAAATTGCATTTTTAGAATTCGGTAAAATTAATTCGGATATCATATACCATTTATCTATTCCAAGAGAAAGAGAAATATCATTATAATTCTTTTTTAATATCATCATGCTTTCTGTAATAGTTGATATTATAAACGGAAGTATCATAAAAGATAATAATATGCTTGCCGCTAAAACAGATTCCCCTGCAGACATATTAAGTATTGGTATATGTTCAAAGAATTTTACTATTATAACCAAACCAATAAATCCGTATATAACAGAAGGAACAGCAACTATCAAATCCATCAAAGATAGAGAAAAAGAACGTACAAAGTCATTAGCAATAAATGTTAAAAATATACTGAATCCTATGCCTATAAATAAACTGATTAAAGTTGAAAGGAAAGCTGTGTATATTGTGGCAAGTATAATATAAAAAATCCCATAGCTCTCAGAAACTCCGAAAGCTAAGGGACGCCATACTTTTCCAAATACAAAATTATATAATCCTATATGTTTTAATATTGGAATACTCTCTTTGATTATAAAAAATATAATAAAAGCTAACAGCATAATAGATAAAAAAGAAATTAGTTTTATAAATAAAGAAAAAACAGTTTCTTTAATATTAGATTTATTATTATAAGAGTATTCCAACATTTAATAATTATTTTACAGGAATATATCCGTTTTCTTCTATAACTTTTTTTCCAGCATCGCTTAATATGTAATTTACAAAAGCATTCTCATCTTCTGAAATATCAGAATTTTTTATAAGCATTAATGGTCTTTGTATTTTATATTTTCCGCTTAAAATGTTTTCTTTGCTTGCTTCTTCTCCATCAACTTTGAAAGCGAATAATTTATCTTTATTTTTGTTATAAACACCATAAGAAGCATAACCTATAGCATTTTCATTTTCTGATATTTTTTTGTAAAGCTCTTCCATAGATGAAGTTTGAATAGCATTAGATGATATTTTGCTTTCTTTCATTATAGAATTTTGAAAAACTTCATAAGCTCCGCTGTTTGAATCTCTTACTATAACTGATATTTCTTTTTGAGGCAAAGAGGAATCAATATCGCTCCAATATTTATATTCGCCTGAAAATATTTTTTTAATAGTACCGCTGTCTAAATTATCTTTAATTTTTACTATTGGATTTTTAGCATTAACAGATATTGTCAAAGCATCTGAAATTACTAAAAATTCCTTGTAATTAGACATTTTAGATTTTTCATCATCTTTTATATTTCTTGATATCATTCCGAAATTTGCTTTATTATCCAATATGCTTTTTACTCCGGCACCGGAACCTGAAGCTGAAACAGAAATAGATATTTTTTCATTAGAAACCATAAAGCCTTTTCCTATAGAAGATATTATAGGAGCTAGAGAAGATGATCCTTCAAAAGATATAATTGTTTTAGATTTGTCTGACATGATACAATCCTTCCTTATAAATATTTGTAATTATAATTAATTTAACATTTTCAAATATAAAGTCAATATTTTTTATTATATGTAATTTTAAAAATATAAAAGTATTATTCTTAATAATTATGTAAAGTTAGCGGTTTAGGGTGATTAATATTAAAAAAGTGTTATTTTTTATATAAAATTGTAAATTTATTTATATTTTTTTGTAAAAAAAATTGACATTTAATAATAAATAGATTATAATGTAAATATAGCTAATAAATGCTTTACAATATATTTATATAAGGAGTATTTATGAGAAACTCAATTTTAAAAGTAATACCTATTTTAGCAATATCAGGAAGTGTTTTATTTGCTCAATATGATGCTTATAATAATTACAACAATAGTTATGATCCTTACAATACCCAAAATAATACAGCAAATAATTCTGATTATAACAATCAAAACAACAGTTATTATAATTATTATAATGAGTTTATGAAAGCTTTAGCTCAGCAGGCACAAGACCCTAACAGTATTTATTACAGCCCTACTTTTTCACAGCAGTATAACAACTATTCTCAAAACCAAACACATAATAATCCTTATCAGGAAGTTATGGATGCTATGAGTGCTGCTTCTGATAATTATAATAATCAGAATAATAATGGTTATTATGGCAATAATCAAAATACAGCAGTTAACCCTTATGAAGAATTGATGAAAATGCTTGAAAAAGAATCTCAAAATCCTAACAGCCCTTATTATAGTCCTAATGCATCACAGAATCAAAATAACAACAATAACAACAATAATAATTATAATAATCAGAATTATCAAAACTATAATGCCCCTGCAAATTCATCTCAAAATCCTTATGAATTGGCAGCACAGGAATTGATAAAAGCAGCGGAAGAATCAAGCAGACAGGCACAAAATAATAATAATAATTATAACGATCCTTATAATAACTATGCTCAAAACGGCGGATATAATGATCCTAATAATTACGGTGCAGCTGACAATTATAATAATACAGCAAACAACTATGGTGCTGCTGATAATTATAATAATACTCAAGATAATTATGGCAATGCAAATCAGCAAAATAATAATTTCTATACTCCATTTGAAGTACCTCAGGCCGTTTTAGATACTGCAAAAAGAACTTATCCTAATGCTGAAATATGGGCAATAGATATGGAATATATAGATATTTATGAAATAAAAATGAGCAATATGATGGAGCTTTATATTGATAAAACAGGAAAATTATTATATCAGCAATTTGATGATTAATTTGATTCCTTAAGAACTTATTTAAATTTAGAAAAAGGGGCTTTTATAAAAAGGCTCCTTTTTTTTATAATATATTTGATTTTAATTAAAAGATTTATATACTAATTAAAAAATAAATAAAATTTAGAGGTTTCATTATGTCTTTAAAAGTACCTTATGAAAATATAGTAAATGAAGAATATATAGGCAAAGAGATAAATCCTATTAATCAGCAGAGTATATGTCAATTATCAGAGCAATATAATGCTGAATTATCAAAAGGAAATATTAATTTGCTTATAGTAGATCCTCAAAGAGATTTTATAGATATGGAAAAGGGAGCATTAGCTGTTAATGGGGCTTCTGAAGATATAAAAAGAATAATAAGATTTATTTATAATAATATGGATAGAATATCCAATATATATGTTACATTGGATACTCACATATATGATTCTATTTTTCATCCTATTATGTGGAAGGATTCAAGCGGCAATAATGTATCTCCTTTTACAGAGATTACATTAGAAAAAATAGAAAACAATGAGATAATACCTGTTTATGACAGAGATATACAGATTAATTATGTAAAAGCATTAAAGGATCAGGGAAGTCAGAATTTAATGATATGGCCTTATCATTGTCTGCATTGTACAGACGGATGGCTTATAGAGAAACAGCTTTCAAATATGCTTTTATTTTTTGAGATGTCAAAAAAAATATCGGTAAGAAAAATCTTAAAAGGGCAGGATTCATTTACAGAAATGTACGGTGTAATAAGAGCAGAAGTTATTACAGAGTCCAATAAAAAATATGATGATTCTTGGGTTTATGAAATAAAAAATGCTGATGAGATATATGTATGCGGAGAGGCTAAAGATTACTGCGTTTATGAAAGCGTAAAACAGTTCTGCGAGGTTTATAATAATGATAAAAACACAACTGAAAAAGTCAATGTAATGATGAACTGCAGCAGTGCTATAGGTGATAACAATGTATGCGAACAAAAATATCATGAGCTTTCCAAAAAATACGGTATAAAATTAATAAATATATAATATGCTTGATTTAAAACTATGCTGATTAATATTTGTTAATATAGTTTCGCGGCATGTTAAATATTATATTTTTATATATTATAAATCATTGATTTTTCTATCTATTTATAATATAATTATTATGTTATTTAAACTATTTAGAAAGGAAATTAATATGCGTTTTAAAAGTGCTTACAATGGAGTATTAACAAAAGACGATATCGGCAAAGAAGTAAAGCTGGCCGGATGGGTTTTAAGAAGAAGAGATCATGGCGGAGTAATATTCGTAGATTTAAGAGATAAAACAGGTTTTGTACAAATAGTATTTAATCCTGAAGTAAATAAAGAAGCACATAATGACGCCCAAAATTTGAGAAGCGAGTATGTTATTAGTGTTGAAGGAAAGGTTAGGGCTAGAAGTGCTGAAATGGTTAATCCTAAAATTCCTACTGGTGAAATTGAGGTAATGGTAGAAAAATTAGAATTGCTTAATACATCAGAAACTCCTCCTTTCTTATTAGAAGATGATATTGATACTGGGGAAGATATAAGACTTAAATACAGATATTTGGATTTAAGAAGACCTAAAGTATTTGATAACTTATATAAGAGATTTTTAATTACTAATGCATTTAGAAAGCATTTAGCTGAAAACGGATTTATAGATGTGGAAACTCCTATATTAAATAAAAGTACTCCTGAAGGTGCCAGAGACTTCCTTGTTCCTTCAAGATTAAATGCCGGAGATTTCTATGCATTGCCTCAGTCTCCTCAAATATTCAAGCAAATACTTATGATTGGCGGTTTTGACAGATATTATCAAATAGCTAAATGTTTCCGCGATGAAGATTTGAGAGCAGACAGACAGCCTGAATTTACTCAAGTTGATATTGAAACTTCTTTCCTTAATACTGATGAGTTTTTATCTATAATGGAAAAAGTTACTGCTAATATAGTTAAAGATGTTTATGGTATTGATTTGCCTACACCATTCCCTAGATTAAATTATTATGATGCTATGGAAATGTACGGAAGCGATAAGCCTGACACTAGATTTGAATTAAAACTTATTAATGTTGAAGATGCTGTTAGAGGATGCGATTTCGCAGTATTCAAAAATGCTTTAGACAACAAATTTATAATAAGATGTTTGAATGCTAAAGGCGGAGAGAAATTAAGCAGAAAAGATATTGACGACTTTACTAAATATGTCGGCATATTCGGAGCTAAAGGTCTTGCTTGGATGAGAGTTACTGAAAACGGACTTGAATCTAACATTGTTAAATTCTTCTCTGAAGACAATCAAAAGAAAATCTTAGAAGTTACGAAAGCAGAAAAAGGAGACTTATTATTCTTTGTTGCTGACACTCCTAAAGTTACATTCGATGCTTTAGGTAATTTAAGATTAAGAGTTGCTGAAAAATTAAACTTAATAGATAAAGATAAATTGAATTTCTTATGGGTAGTAGAGTTCCCATTATTTGAATATGATCATAAAGAGAAGAGAATATCAGCTACTCACCACCCATTTACAGCACCTGTACCTGAGGATGTTTCTTTACTAGATACTGATGTTTTAAAAGTTAGAAGCGATACTTATGACTTGGTATTGAATGGTAATGAGATAGGCGGCGGCGGTCAGCGTATTTATGACAGCAAAGTACAGGCTAAAATATTCAGTCTTTTAGGTATAGATGATGAGAAGGCAAAAATAAGATTCGGATTCTTACTTGATGCTTTAAAATACGGTGCTCCTCCTATGTGCGGTATGGCTTATGGTATAGACAGAGTTGTTATGCTTTTACAAAAACAAGACAGCATAAGAGAAGTTATAGCATTCCCTAAAACTCAAAAAGGTCAATGTTTAATGAGCGGATGTCCTTCTACTGTTGATGATGATCAATTAGAAGAGCTTCATTTAAGAATAGAAGAATAATTTTTTATATTATAAATATTTTTTAATCTCTTGCTTTTTTATTTTTATAATAAGCAGGAGATTTTTTAATATATTTTATAAATAATTAAATTTTTTATATTTTTATATTGACGGTATTTGAATATTATGTTAGTATTCAAATATATGTTAGGTTTAATCAAGCATCAAGCATCAAGCATCAAGCATCAAGCATCAAGCATCAAGCATCAAGCATCAAGCATAATTTTAAATTTTGGGAATTATTTTATTACTTTAACGTCTAATAAATAATCAATATAATAAAATTTTAATATTTTATAGTATTAATTTAATCAAAGATTTTAATGCATCTGTTTTAGTATATTTTTTATATAATAAAAAATATTTTTAGGATTTTTATATATGAAAAAATTTAATAGTATATCAGTAAAATTACCATTTATTTTAAGCATTTCCATAGTTATCATATCTTCATTTATAATTTTATCTTTGCTCAATGCTTCTACAAAAGAAATTATGAATTATGTTAATAAATATATGGAGTCTTCAGCAAATGGATATTGTAATTTTTTGGATAAAGTTATAGAAGATCAAATATTACTTGTAGAAAGTTATTCCAGCATGCCTATAATAATAGATTATCTTAAAAATAATTCGAATGAGATGGAATCTGATATTTTTATTACTTTGCAAAAGGTTTTAGATAATAATAAATATATAACAAATGCATATATACTTTCTTCTGATTCAACTGTCTTAACATCATATAAAGGAGATTATGCTGAAAAAGCTATTAAAGCTTCTGAGGTATATCCTGACTTATGGAATACTTTCATATCTAAAAATTATGATGTAATTGTAGCTGATACAATATATAAATCTGATATAAATAATGGATATGTAATTCCAATGCTGCATCCTATTTTTGATTATGATAATAATTTTTTAGGAGCTTTTATAGGTTTTATTGATTGGTCTTTAATAATTAGAGATAGTTTGGATAGATTTGGAAATACTTTTTCAAAGGAAAATTCGATTTTTATTATTAATAATAATAAAGAATGTGTATATCATAATATAATTGAAGAGCTTAAAAATACAATTGATTTTAATATACCTTTAGACGAAAGTGCAGGAGTAATTAAATATAATTATTTTAATATAAATAAATTAGCATTTTTTAAAAAAATGAATTCAATGCCTTGGACTCTTGCAGACGGAATTTCAGAATCATTAATTTATTCGGCTAGCAGAAAAATGCTTTTTAATGGAATTATAATAGGAATAATAGGCATAATAATTTCTGTTTTATTTTCATTTATTTATATAAGAAGAACCATTAAACCAATAAAATATATAGTTGAAGAAGCTAGAGAAATATCTCTTGGAAATTTAACTATATGTTCTAATATAGAATTAAGAAATGATGAAATCGGAGAATTATTAAATTCATTTTGTGAAATGAGATCCAAATTTTCATATATGATAAAGGAAATATTAATATCTTCCAGAGAAATAACTAATGCAGCTAATGAACTTTATCAGGGAAGCGAGGATTTAGCAAAGAGAACAGAATATCAAGCTTCAAGTCTGGAAGAAACTGCTTCTTCTATGGAGGAGATGGCTTCTACTATAAAGTCATCTGCACAAAATTCAATTGATTGTAATAGTGTTATGTCGGATTCTAAAAATGCTGTATTAGAGGGAGGAAATGTTATAGCAGATACTACAAAAATGATAGAAGAAGTTTATGAAGCTAGTTCTAAAATAAGAGATATTACAAAAGTTATAGAAGATATAGCTTTTCAAACTAACATACTTGCTTTAAATGCATCAGTAGAGGCAGCAAGAGCAGGAGATCAGGGAAGAGGCTTTGCAGTAGTAGCATCTTAAGTTAGAAATTTAGCACAAAACTCGCAATCTTCTGCTAAAAACATCACTTCACTTATAGAAGATATTTATGAAAAAATTAATAAATCAGCAGAAATGGCAAGACATTCTCAGGAAATATTTACAGATATAGAAGTTAAAATAACAGAAACTTCAAAGATAATGAATGATATAAGTAATACAGCATTAGAACAGGAAGCAGGAGTTGATCAGATAAATATGGCTGTATCAAAAATGGATGATATTACTCAGCAAAATGCGGCATTGGTAGAAGAGTCAACAGCAGCCTCTAAGTCTTTATTGGAGCAGGCTAAGCATTTAGAAGATTTAATGTCTTTCTTCAAAGTTCATTAAATTTTAGTATTTTAAACTAAATAAAAAAACTAAAAACAAGTTAATCTTATTAATTGCCAGCGATAAACTCTCTAAAAATTTAGCCGACAGCTAAAATTATAAGATGTTTGTTTATCGCTTTAAAAAACTTATGACATAACTAATATTTAATTTTTATTACTAATATAAGCCATAATAAAAAATAATAATTTCAAATATATCTATAAAGAATGAAGGATATGGTATTAAAATAGAATTTTATACTTTAATTATTATCTATTTTATTATTTTTTTCTGTACTATCATCTGTACAAATATTTTCAATTTTTTCATTTAAAACCTGAAGTACATTTTCAAATCCTTCATCGAAATTATCAATCGCATCCATTATAGTTTCAAAGATATCCATAAAATACAATCCTTTAACATTTATTTTTGTTATATTATAACGGATTCATGTGTCAAAAATTGTCATTTATATATTGTTTAATAATTTTATAATAGAAAATATTTATAAGTTTTTAGATAGCAATGATTGATAAAAATTTTTATAATAAAAAAACCTCCGATATAAAATTAATCATATCAGAGGTTTTTTATATTTAAAAATTATTTAGAAGATGATAATTTAATTCTAGATATTTTATCATAAAAATTAGGAGCAAGCATGGCAAGTACGCACATTACTATAAATCCTACTAATAAAGCAGCTATCGGACTTAAAGTAATACCGCCTATAACTACTCCTATAAATGCAGATACCGCTACTAAACCTGCATAAGGAATCTGTGTGGCAACATGTTCAAGCAAAGGACAGTTGCTTCCAGTAGAAGAAAGTATTGTTGTGTCTGATATAGGAGAACAATGATCTCCGAATACTGCACCTGAAACTACAGAACCAACGCTTATTAAAAGTACATTTAAAAGAGCATCGCCTGTGTATCCATTACCCATAGCAAGTCCGTTAGCTATAGGTATAACTATAGGTATAAGTATAGCGAAAGTTCCCCAGCTTGTACCAGTAGAAAAAGCAATAACGCATCCTAGTAAATATCCTATTGCAGGAAGTATCCAAAGAGGGAATCCGCCTCCTTTTACAGCTTCAGAAAGAAAAGCAGCAAGTCCAAGTCCTCCGTCAGTAGGAGAAGATTTTATAACGCTTCCTATAGACCAAGCTAATGCAAGTACTACTAAAGCAGGAACCATTGATTTTATTCCTTCCATGATAGAGTTTCCAGCAGAACGTATGCTTAACAATCTTCTGGCGATATAGTATATATACATTATCATAAGAGAAATTACAGCACCATAGAATAAAGCTTTTGAAGCATCAGTATCCAAAAATGCCTGATTTAAAGATACGCTTGACATAGCTTGAGAGAAAGTAGTTATTCCGTCATTTCCAACTAATCCCATATATGTAGTCACTGGGAACATTGTAATACACACTATTATAAGTATAACTATAGCTATAACCATATCATACCATTTTGCTTTATTATTTGATGAAGTTTCCATATTTCCAGGACATGCACCGTATAATTCCTCATTGAAAAGTTTTCCATTTAAAGCATCATCCTCGCTTCTTTTCATAGGTCCGAAATCTTTAAATACCAAAGACATAAGAACAACAAAAGCCAATGCAAGAAGAGGATAAACAGAATAAGGAATCATTTTTATAAAGAAAACAAACTCACTCATATTTAACGATTCAAAACCTTCAGAATCTCTTATGTAGCTCATAACAGTTACTACCCAAGTTGATATTGGAGCAAGTATACATACAGGTGCGGCAGTTGAATCCAATATATATGCTAACTTTGCTCTTGAGATTTTATTTTGGTCAAAAGCAGGACGCATAACTGTTCCAACTGATAAACTATTAAAATAATCATCTATAAATATTATAAGTCCGAAAAACCAAGTAAATATTAATATGCTTTTTTTGGTTTTAAGATATTTGCTTGCCCATAAACCAAAAGCTTTAGTTGCTCCTGTTTTTGAAAGCATGCTTACAAAAGCACCAAGCAATGCACAAAATAAAAGTATGCGTATATTCCAAGCGTCTCCGCTCATTTCGGCAACCTTGTCTGTAAATATTGTAATTGCTGTAAATACATTACCATGTGCTATTATTAAAGTACCTGACAGTATACCAAGAGTAAGAGAAATAATTACCTCTTTGGTTACTAAGGCGAGTATGATAGCTAAAAGCGGCGGTATGATGCCTAATAAACCATAATGTTCCATAATGTTCACTCCTAAATAATTTTTTTAATGGTTATAAGTTATCATATATTTCTAAAATCCTTTAAATAAAAAAAACCCCCTTACTAGGGAGCTATATAATTATTTTTTATATTTGCATAAATAATAATTCAGCACTCCCAAAGAAAGAAGAGTTTTTTTAGCTTTTTATCAAAAAAGAAATTAGTCATTTATAATTAACCTTTACTTTTAATAGTAAAGCTATTTTATATTAAAAATAATGCTTTGTCAATACAATAAAATTATATTAATTAAATTTATAATGAATACTATATCTTTTTGTAATTGATTTATCCCCATAGCATATCAATACTATATAATAAACTTTTTTGGGCTGAAAGTCTGATGATACATTATTATTATTTCCATGCTTTAAATAATTAAAATTTTCATCAAATAGAATCATATCTGCATTATCAGCATCACTCAAAATGATATTGATAGAAGTACTTATATCCGTAGAATTTTCTACTTTATAACAATCAATGTCTACTATGTTTTGAGGTTTAATATATGGTTTTAATGTATCATCTATTGTTATATTTGAATAGCTTTTAATAAAATATCCATATATAGGTTCATTAGGCGACTTTATATAATCGGAGTTCATTAATGTATTATTTGGTTCTTTTTCATTATTTACTATAAAATTATTTTTAAATGTAAATTTCAATTCATATTTTGACTCTGAATCAGAAGTAAGTTTTAAAAAATAATTAGTATTTTCAAATAAGATATCTTTTAAATTTATAACCGAATCATAATTTAGTATATCTTTAGTATTTAATTTTAATAGAGTGCTGCTGCTGTTTAATAATTCTAATTGAACAGCGGCATCTTTATTTTCAATTGAAATATTAAAGTCCATTGCAAACCCATTAGTAGGGCTTATATGATAATAATCTATATCGCTTGAATTATTAAAGCCGGCATTAATATGTGTATCTGCATCTATAAATTGAGAGTACTCTATAGTATTATTCGGCTCTATTTCATTTTTAATTATAATATTAGATATATTATTTTCATTAGTATTATTACTGCATGATAAAATTAATACAGTAATAAATAATAATAAATATTTCATTATTATATTTTATTCTACTTTAAAGAAACTCATAAGCTCTTCCAAATGATTAGCCTGTTCAAGCAAAGATTTAGAAGCTGCTGTTGACTCTTCCACTAATGCGGCATTCTGCTGAGTTATATTATCCATTTTGCTTACAGCAGAATTAACCTGATCAACTCCTGATTCCTGCTCCAATGCTGTTTGGCTTATATCGCTCATAATCTTAGAAGTCTCTTCTATTTTCATTTCTATATCTGTAAATATTTCCTGAGAATGTCTTGCCATTTCTGCTGATTTATTAATTTTATCATATATATCTTCTATAAGCAGAGTGATGTTTTTAGCAGAAGCCTGAGAGTTCTGAGCTAAGTTTCTTACCTCACTTGCTACAACAGCAAAGCCTCTTCCCTGCTCTCCAGCTCTTGCCGCCTCTACAGAAGCATTAAGGGCAAGTATATTAGTCTGAAAAGCAATACCTTCTATCACTTTAGTAATATCTTTTATTTTGGCACTAGCATCATAAACATCTTCTATCATTTTTGTTGTATTGGCTATGACGCTTCCTCCTTCTACTACAGCATTTCTTGACGCTATCATTACGTTATTTCCGTCTACAGAGTTTTGGGCAGATGATTTTATAGTAGAAGCCATTTCTTCCATAGAAGAGGCAGTTTCTTCAAGACTTGAAGCCTGATATTCTGTTCTTTGAGCTAAATCTTCGCTTCCTCTATGAAGTTCCTCAGCAGCATTTGCTATTTCTTTAGATGAAGCTAATACTTCAGAAATTACCTCTACAAATCGGTTTCTCATAGTATCAAATGACTGAGATAATTCTCCAATTTCATCTTTTCTCTTATTTATTTTAGACGTGAATATAAAATTACCATCTGCCATTTGATGAGCTTCATCTACTATATTTTTGAGCGGTTTAATAAGTTTTCCTATATAGAAAGCTGATACTATAGAAGATGCTATGATACCTGCTATTCCCAATAGTATTCCTATTATAGTCATTTTTCTGCTTTCAGCATATAGTAAATCATGTGTAATTCCAGCCATCATAAACCAAGGCTGAGTTTTCATTCTTTTAAAGAATGCTGTTCTAGTAACATCATTAAATGTATATGTAAATATTCCTGAAATTTTTCCGGCAGGAGTTTTTAAAGATTCATTTGCAGTAATTCCTATATTTGAATCAATATTATGATATACACATTGAAGATCATCATTTAAAACAAATATGGTTCTTTTTTCAGATAATTCTGATCTGGCATCTTCTAAAGTTTCATTGATAATTCTTGACCAATCAACAAATGCTACAAAACTTCCTATAAGCTCATTTTCCAAATTATAAATGGAATGCACTACAGGAAGAACATATCCTTTATTTATATCAGACTTGTATATATTATCGCTTGCAGCATGATCATATCCTGAATCTG
>NZ_CALXRN010000013.1 GCF_944390595.1 uncultured Brachyspira sp.
TTCAACACCCATTAAGCGTGCCATATTAATTATCTCCTTAAATTAATTACTTCTGTTTTTGTTTATGTCTTGGGTTTTTCTTACATATAACTCTAACTACGCCTTTTCTCTTAACTATTTGACAGTCGTTACAGCGTTTTTTTATAGAACTTTTTACTTTCATTGTAACTAATCTCCATTTACTTTATTTACTTATAACGATAAATTATTCTACCCTTTGTTAAATCGTAGGGGGACATTTCTATAGTTACTTTATCACCAGGAAGTATGCGGATAAAATTCATACGCATTTTACCTGATATATGTGCTAATATCTTATGACCATTCTCTAATTCTACTCTAAAAGTAGCATTTGGAAGAGGTTCTACTACTACGCCCTCAACCTCTATATTTTCTTTCTCAGCCATTTTGATTACCTTCTAACTTTAGATTTCTTTAATATGCCGTCATAGTTATGCATTTGTAAATAAGATTCTATTTGCTTTAATAACTCAACAGCAACACTTACACTAATCATTACAGATGTTCCACCCATTAAATAAACAAGCGAATTATTTGTACCTCTGAAAGGAGCAAATATAGGAATCTTAGACATTAAATCTGGAAATACTGCTATAGCTGCTAAGAATAATGAGCCACCTATAGTTATTCTGCTTAATACTGTTTTAAGATATTCAGCAGTCTGTGTACCAGGTCTGTAACCAGGTATAAAACCTCCTGATTTCTTAAGATTCTCTGCTATATCATCTGGATTGAACTGCACTGATGTATAAACATAAGCAAACATGATAACCAAAAGACAATAAAGAACTATATATGCCCAACTGCCGTAAGAGAAGAATCTAAGCAATGCATCAAGCCATCTCCATTGAACTCCTCTAGTTAAGCTGGCAATCTGAGCAGGAATAGCCATTAAAGCTGAAGCGAATATTATAGGTATTACACCTGATGGGTTGATCTTGAAAGGTATATGAGTTGATTGAGCCCCAAATACTTTTCTTCCAACAACACGCTTAGCATATTGAACCGGAATTCTTCTTTGTCCGCTTTCTTCATAAACTACACAGAATATAACTATCGCAAAAATTATGAAGAAAAGAACTATTACCAAAGAATTCAAATATTCGCTGTCTCTCTTCTGTATAACATCATAAACACCAGCAGGAATACGAGCAACTATACCGGCAAAGATTATAACAGATATACCGTTACCAAGGCCGCGTTCTGTAATCTGGTCACCTAGCCACATCAAGAACATGGTACCGGCAGTAGCTGTTACAACTACTAGAAGTATGAAGCCTATACCAGGATTCATAAATATCATAGCACCTTCATTTATACTCTGTATCCAACTAGCCATAGCTGCAGATTGTATCATACAAAGAACAAGCGTTAGATATCTAACATACTGATTTATTTTTTTACGACCACTCTCACCTTCTTTTTGCATTTTTTCCAAAGCAGGAATAACTACACCAAGAAGCTGCATGATAATAGAAGCAGAAATATAAGGCATTATACCTAATGCTAATATAGAAAATCTAAATAATGCACCGCCTGAAAATAAATCCATTATAGTCAAAAGTCCTGCACCGCCTTGCGATGAGGATAAAAAACTCAATAAAGCTGTAGGATCTATACCCGGTGTCGGAATGTGACTTCCTATTCTATAAACTAATATCGCTAAAATAGTAAATAGAATCCTGCTTCTTAACTCTTGTACTTTAAATATATTAGTTAATGATTTCAACATTATAATTTACCTTAAGATTTTTTATCTTCTTTTTTTCTAATATATTTTTTACGTTCATGTATTATAACTTTACCGCCGGATTTTTCAACCTTTTCTATAGCTTTTTTACTAGCCATATCAACGGTAATAGTGACTGCACTCTTCACTTCACCCATAGAAAGAAGTTTAATATAATCTCTCTTAGATGATAAGAAACCTAATTTTAATAGAGTTTCTCTGCTTATTTCATTACCTATAGAGTCTAAATCACCAACATTAATAATATTAACAAATTTTTTGAAAGCTGCATTAGTGAAACCGCTTTTAGGAATTCTTCTATGCAAAGGCATTTGTCCGCCTTCAAAACCAGCTCTTCTGCTGTAACCAGAACGAGACTGAGCTCCTTTATCACCTCTGCCTGCAGTACAGCCCCAGCCAGAACCTTGACCGCGTCCTACCCTATGACGCTTTTTACTTGAACCCTTTGGAGCTCTTAATATTTTTGTATTTTCTTGTGCCATTTTTAAGAACCTCACTTATACTCTACTTTAAGAAGGTGTGATATTTTATTTATCATTCCATTTATTTGAGGAGTTGCTTCATGCTCTACAACTCTTTTACCTCTTTTGAAACCTAAAGCTACAACTGTATCTCTTTGAGATTTTTCATAGCCTATAGGAGATTTAACTAATGTTATAACAACTTTAGCCATTATTCTGTCCTCCCATATATCTGGTTTATACTAATTCCTCTTTTATTAGCCATATATTCAACTGTCTTTAAAGATTTTAAACCTTCAAAAGTAGCTTTAGCTAAATTCATTGAATTGTTATTGCCAAGAGATTTAGAAAGAATATTCTTAACTCCTGCTAATTCTAATACAGCACGTGCAGGACCGCCTGAAATAACTCCAGTACCTTTAGAAGCTGGTTTCATGACTATTCTGCTGCTTCTAAATACTCCAACTGTATTATGAGGTATAGTTTCACCCTTCAAATTCACTTCTATCATGTTCTTTTTAGCCTGTTCTATAGCTTTTCTTATAGCGTCTGGTACCTCATTTGCTTTACCATAACCTAAACCAACATGACCGTTCTTATCACCTAGAACCATTAAAGCGGCAAATCTAAAACGTCTTCCGCCTTTCATAACTTTAGCAACCCTATTTAAAGTTATAAGACGCTCTTCATACATACTTTTTTCTTCGTTGTTGTTCATATCGTGTGCCAAGGTAATACTCCTTAAAATTTCAATCCTGCTTCACGAGCACCGTCAGCTAGGGATTTTATTTTTCCATGATATATATATCCGTTTCTATCGAATACAACTTCACTTATATTCTTTTCTTTTGCTCTAGTAGCTAAAACTTTACCTATCTCTTTAGCTATATCTGTATTTTTACCACTTTTTAGTTCTTTTTCTTGAGAAGATGCCGATACTAAAGTTACACCTTTACTATCATCTATTATCTGAGCAGATACATACTTAAGACTTTTATAAACTGTAAGTCTAGGACGCTCAGTACTTCCTTCTATTTTTATACGTATACTTCTCTTTCTTCTTTCACGTTGAGCTTTAATTTTTTCTCTTAAACTCATAGCTTACCCCTTACTTAGCAGCTTTTTTACTTTCTTTCATTTTTACATGCTCGCCTTCAAAT
>NZ_CALXRN010000014.1 GCF_944390595.1 uncultured Brachyspira sp.
AAGTTTTTTCATAGATAAATCCTAATTTCATTAATATTTATTTAGTTATCATAACATGAATGTAAAATTATATAAACTATTTAAATTTTATGTAAATAAAATTTGAATAATATAAAACAATTATTATATTTATAATATAAGGTATGAGGAAAAATAAGTATATAGGAGGATGATTGTTATGAAACCTAATTTAGTATTAATGAGCCATGGAAATTTAGCATCAGCATTGATTGAAGCAAGCAGAATCATACTTGGTAAATTGGATAATTACGATGTTATAGATATGCAGGCAGACGATACTTACGACACTATAGAAGCAAAGTTGCAGCTAATATTAAATAGGATTCAAAATAATAATATTCTAATATTTACTGATTTATACGGTTGTACACCTTTTAATATAGCAAGTAAGTTTTATAGAAAGTATAGTCATATATCATTGATAAGCGGCATGAATTTGGATATGGTTATAGAATATTTTGCTTCAGATGTACATGATGATGCTAATAAATTGATAAATGATATTGTAAGCGTATCAAGAGATTCTATAGTTCTGCATTCAAAAACATTTTCAGAGATTTATCAGGATATAGTGTAAGCTGTATTTGAAATATTTTCAGAAGCGTACTTAAACAATATTTTGGGGATTTGCCTAAAAAATAGGTGAATCCCCAATTAGTATTTATTTTGTTTTATCATTTTTTTTCGATAATATTTAACAGTATATTAAATTTGGATTATTATTTATGTTTAAAGAGTCTATAAAGTATGCATTAGCAGATTACAGTATATTAGAAATTACTACAAGAATATTAGTAGCCTATATAATGGGTATATTCATAGGCTGGGAGAGGGCGCAGCATAAGAAGCCGATAGGAAGCAGAACAACAAGTATAGTATGTATGGGAGCTGCTATTTTATCATGTTATGAAGAAGTTTTTGCACGCTCAATCATGCTTGAAAATGCCGAACTTATAAAATTAGGAAGCGATTTATTATATACTGTTCCAGATTATAACAGAATCTCGGCACAGATAGTTTCAGGTATAGGTTTTTTGGGTGCAGGTATGATTATACAAAATAGAGGTAAACTTCATGGCATCACTACTGCTGCTATAGTTTGGGTTACTGCTTGTTTGGGTATAGTAATAGGTTCGGGTCAATGGGTATTATCAGGTATAGGATGTATTTGTATATTTTTAAGCACTTCTATATTTAGATTTTTTATACCGTATTTTATAGCCAATAGAAGAAAATCAATAGTTTATTTAGTTGAATGTTCATCAAAAATAGATATAGAAAATGAGATTGAAAAATTCGGAATAAAATTTGTAAAAATGGAAATACTAGGCTGGAAAGAAGTTCCAAATAGTGTAGGCAATGCTTCTGCTCCTAATATAGTAAGTAAGCTCAATATATTCGTTCCAACTCTTGATTATAGAAATATAGAAAATATTTTAATAAGTTTGGATATTAAGCCTATAAAGATGTTAAAGAATATGAGAGATAATCCTAATTTTTAAAAATATTTATTTATTAATGCTTGATATGTTCCATTAGCCATTATTTTATCAAGACCTTCATTAATTTTATTAATCAATTCATTTTCATTTTTTCTAACTGCTATGGCATAATGTTCTATTGGGTAAGCAGGATCTTCTATAAGTTTTATAGTTTTATCATTTTTTGCATAATGTTCGCATGTTACTTTATCAAATACAACAGCATCTAGTTTTTCAACTTTTAATGCTAACAATGCTGTGCTTCCTGTATCGAATCTTTCTAAATTTACACCTTGTATTTTTGAAATATAACTATCTCCTATAGTGCTGCTTATAACACCTACATGCATGCCTGCTAAATCATTAAAACTGTTAATGTTTGTATTGTTTTGATTAACTAATATTGTTTGAGTAGAGTGATAGTATTTTTTAGAAAATGTTACAAGTTTATTTCTCTCTTCAGTTACAGTCATACCTGCTATGATAATATATATTTGTTCGGAATATAGTGCGGGCATAAGTTCTTCAAATTTCATATCTATAAAATCAATTTTTAATCCTGCTTCTTTTGCTATTTCATTCATAAGATCATAATCAAATCCGCCTATTCGTCCGTTGTTTAAATATCTGAATGGGTAATCATATACATATATTCCAACCATCATTGTTTTATTAGTTTCTGCTGTTTCATTACTATTAGTGATATTATTGTTTGTGTTTATTCCTGATTTTTCTGTATTTTGAGAATTATTACAAGATACTAACAAAGTAAGCATCAGAGTAATGATAGATATAAATTTATTCATTTTTATATTTGTATTATATGTCTTTTATAAAGATAGTTTATTTAATTGAAAAAGTCAAGGAATTTATTTTAAAATGTATATATTTTTTACATAAAGAAAAAACCCCTTAGCTTGAAATCAAGCGATGGATTTTATTTTATATTATTTAATCAAACCTATTAGGATAATTATAAAGGCTTAAATAATAGCTTTTATGCTGTGTAAGAGTATAGTATACGCTATATACTCTATAATAAACATAAAAACTATTATAGAATACAAATTAATTAAAATCCTTTCCAGCCATTTAATGGAGGCCTAATAGTAAGAGTTACAACAGCATTATTTTTTTAACAGTAAGAATAAGAGGATCATTTTTTCCATTAGGTCTAGTAGCAGCAGTTACTGTAATTCCGCTGCCTTCAATTTTTTTATTTGCCCTAATAATGTATCAATGTCAGTTACCACCCCGCCGCGTGATGTCCCCATAATACTATGAGATGTTCCTGTACTATCTGCTGCTATAATAGTAAAATCATATTCGTTACTAATAATGATATCAGGAGATGATACTACACTGCCACTAATATAAATTTTTCCTAAACCATTTAATGCAGCATTAATTGCTTTTGTATTTTCTTCGATGGTTCCTCCTTCATTTGTCGGATCTGTGATTTTTTTGTTGCAGCCTATGCCTAGTAATGATAAAGCCGTTACCATTACAAAAATAGATAAAATCTTTTTTTTCATAATTTGAACTCTCTTTAATAAATTTTTATTATAAACATTATTACTAATGCTTATTTTTGAATTAGAGGAATTAGAATATTTATGTGTTATATTAAGTTTATTTGTTGAAATATTATAATAAACTTTAATTAATTTCTGCAATGCCGAAAGAGACTGCAGGCATAATATAGTTAGTATACTAGTGTTATTGTTTTGATATTTTTTATTGATTAAAGAATAGTTATCTGGATTCTTAATTTCAGTGATTGTTATATTTATGTTTTCCATAAATAAATGGTATTCTTTTTTGATTTTTATGTCAATATTTTACTTTAAAATTTTTGAGTTTTAATAAAATTTTTTTAATAAAAAGTATTATATTGAATAAAATAAAAACTTATTAACTTGAACTTAAGCAATGGAAATTATTATATTATTTAATCAAAACCATTAGGGTAATTATAAAGACTTAATTAAATATATCGTCATATCTGTTATTAAATTTTATTTATTTTAATTATAAAACAAATTGATTAAGCGTTTGTAATATAACTAATACTTTGGCAGGGTATGTAATCGGCGGTATTTGTAAAAATAGAATGTATGCTTCTTGACAATAGAATTTTTTTATATTATAATATTATTATATAAATCTTCGGGGCTAGGTGAAATTCCATACCGGCGGTAAAGTCCGCGAGCCTTTTTGATGTTTCTTATTCAAAAACGGCAGATTTGGTGCGATTCCAAAACCGACAGTTAAAGTCTGGATGGTAGAAGATATTGTGATGTAACTTACTACATAAATTTAGCTCTAAGTGTTTAAACATTTAGAGTTTTTTGTTTATAGTCAGAAATCCTTCTAAATAAAAAACCCAAAGATTAATAAAAAATATTTTTTAAGAGTATTAGCATTATGCAAAATGATACGCATGAAAAATACATGAAAATGGCTATAGAAGAAGCAAAGAAAGGGGAAGGTTTTACAAGTCCTAATCCTTTGGTTGGTGCTGTTATAGTGAAAGATTATAAAGTTATAGGAATCGGTTACCATAAAAAATATGGCGAGAATCATGCTGAAATTAATGCTTTTTTAGATGCAAAAGAAAAAGGCGAAAATGTTGAAGATGCTGATATATATGTAACTTTAGAGCCTTGTTCTCATTATGGAAAAACTCCTCCTTGTGCTGATGCTATTATAAAAAATAAGTTAAAAAGAGTTATTATAGGATGCGTTGATTCTAATCCTAAAGTGGCAGGAAACGGCATAAAAAAATTAAAAGATGCTGGAATTGAGGTTGTAGTGAATGTGCTTGAAGAAGAATGCAGAAAGTTAAATGAAGTTTTTTTCTATTATATAGCAAATAAAAGACCATTTATTGTTATGAAATATGCTATGACTATGGACGGTAAAATTGCTGCTGTGAGCGGTAAATCGAAATGGATAACTTCAGAAAAAACAAGAGAGCATTCTCATAGATTTAGAAATAAATACTCTGCTATAATGGTTGGAATAAATACTGTAATAGAAGATAATCCTACACTTAATTGCAGACTTCCAAATACTAGAAACCCTATAAGAATAATTTTGGATAGTTCTTTAAAAATAGATTTGGATTCTAATATTTGTAAAACTGCAAAAGAAATAAAAACTTTTATAGCTGCTATTAGCAATGATGATAAAAAAATAAAAGAGCTTGAAAGTGTTGGCATAGAGATAATAAAAACAGAAAATGATAACGGCAAAGTAAGTTTAAATGATTTGATGAGAATACTTGGAGAAGAAAAAAATATTGACAGTGTGTATGTTGAAGGCGGTGCTGCTTTACATGCTAGTTTATTAAAAGAAAAGCTAGTAAATAAAGCTTTGGTTTATATAGCACCAAAAATATTCGGAGGCTTTGAAGCAAAAACTCCAATAGGAGGAGAAGGGATAGATGATCCTGATAATGCTGTTAAACTTGTTGAAGGCAGCATAACAAAAATAGAAGACGATTTATTTTTGGAGTATTATTTAAAATATTAATTTGTAAATAAAATATATTAATATTATACGAAACTAATTTTACACTTGCACTTTTTGGTACTTTTTGCGGCGGGAAAAAGTACAGAAATTATTTAAGAGAGAAAATATTATAATGTTTACTGGTATAGTTGAAGAAATAGGAACTGTTAAATCGGTACAAAGCAAAGTTATTACAATAGAAGCTAGCAAAATATTTGATGATTTGCATTTAGGTGATAGCGTTGCTGTTAATGGTACTTGTTTAACTGTATCTAGCTTTGATAATAAAATATTTAATGCAGATGTTACTCAAGAAACTTTGAACCGTACTAATTTAGGAAGTTTAAAAAATGGAAGTAAAGTTAATCTTGAGAGGGCTATGACTTTAAGCGGAAGATTCGGCGGTCATATAGTAAGCGGACATATTGACGGAGTGGGAAGCATCAAGTCTATGAAGAAAGATGATAATGCTATTATACTTATTATTGAAGTGCCTAAACACTTAATGAAATATATAGTAGAAAAAGGTTCTGTTGCTGTTGATGGCATAAGTTTGACAGTGGCTAGTTTAACTGATAATACTTTTTCTATAGCGGTAATTCCTAATACATTAAAGGAAACTGTACTTTATTATAAAAAAGAGGGTGATAAGGTTAATATAGAAAATGATGTTATAGGCAAATATGTTGAAAGGCTTTTAACATTTAAAGAAGATAATAATGATAGTAAAAAGTCTAATATAACAATGGATTTTTTACTTAAAAACGGTTTTTAATAATTTATGCACTTTTTACAGTTTTTTACAGCTAATAATTAAAAGGAAAAATCTGAACAAAAAATAAAAACGGAGCGTAAAAATGGAAAATGTTTACAGCACTATTAATGAAGCTTTAGAGGATTTAAAAAAAGGAAAATTAATTCTTGTTTCTGATGATGAAGATAGAGAAAATGAGGGAGATTTAATCTGTGCGGCAGAATTTGCTACTACAGAAAATGTTAACTTTATGGCTGCTTATGCTAAGGGTTTAATATGCATGCCTATTAGTAAAGAAATAACTAACAGACTTAATCTTAATCAAATGGTTTCAAAAAATACTGATAATCATGAAACAGCCTTTACAGTATCTATTGACCATGTTGAAACTACTACAGGAATATCAGCAGTTGAAAGATCTATCACTGCTTTAAAAGTTATAGATGAGAATTCTAAACCAGAAGATTTCAGACGCCCTGGACACATGTTTCCATTACTTGCAAAAGACGGCGGCGTATTGGTAAGAATGGGACATACTGAGGCTACTGTTGATTTGATGAGATTAGCAGGACTTAAAGAATGCGGTTTATGCTGCGAGATTATGAGAGATGACGGCGATATGATGAGAAGAGATGATTTAATTGATTTCGCTAAAAAGCATAATATAAAAATGATAACAGTTTCTGATTTGATTGATTATAGAAAAAAGAATGAAGATTTAATGGAGCTTTATGCTAA
>NZ_CALXRN010000015.1 GCF_944390595.1 uncultured Brachyspira sp.
TTCTTATACAGAGATATAAGAGGAAGGAGAGAAAATTTAAGTCCTATATTCATAATAGGCGGAGTTTATAATATAAAAAATCCTTTCTTTGAAAACAGATTAAAAGTTAATAAAAATAATTTGGAAATAGAAACTATAAAAGATGTTTTAAAACTTGATGAAGAAATAAAAAATAAAACAAAATGCGGAATAATAGATTCAATATTTTCAAATACTGAAAAAATAAAAACAGAATTAAATGCTGTAAGTGTATCTGATGTAATTGACCATTTATGCCAAGAGGTGGATAAATACTATGAGTAATAAACTTAAAGCCATTAAATTTAAATGTTATCAAAATATGCCTAATTATAGACGTCCTGCTAGTTTTGATTTCAAAGAAACTTTTAAACTTCCTCCATATTCAAGTGTAATTGGCATGATTCATAAAGTTTGTAATTGCAAAAATGGTGAATATATGCCAATGAAAATAAGTATTCAGGGTATAAGTGAAAGTATTAATACAGATTTATATACAAGATATTTTTTCACTCCTGATAAATGTGAAGGAGACAGAGAATACTTTGCCATTCTAAACAAAAATGAAAAAAGACAAACTGGATTAATCAGAGGAACTGGGATATCAGAATTACTAATTGATGTTAATCTACTTATACATATTGTACCAGAAAATGAAAAATTATTTGAAAGAATCTTCAATGGATTGGAAAAACCTTATGTATATCCGGCATTAGGACGCCATGAAGATATATTACAAATTAAGAATATTAGAAAAATTGAACTTGAAGAAACTAATACTGTAAATATTAATTATGATGCATATATACCTTTAGAATATTTTAGAGAAGAAGATAACATAACAGGAACAGTATATTTACTTAATAAAGTATTCGATACTTCATCTGATATAAGAAATTGGAAAGAAAAAGTAAAAGTTAAATATATAAAAAGAAGAGTTGAAAAGATAAGATTTACTAAAAATGTATATAAAGATAATGAAGAAAATACAGGAGTATTTTTAGCATAATTTTTTTGGGATTAAGTATATGAATAAAAATGAATATTTAGCTAAATCTTCTAAAAAAAATTACTATGATACTGAATCTTTAGAAGTACATACAAAAAAACTAATAAATTTATTTGAAGATTTTTTATTACAATATAAAAATAAATTTGAACAAAAAGAAATTGATTTAATAAAAGTTGCTTGTGAAATGCATGATTTAGGAAAAATTAATTATAGATTTCAAAAAGATATGTATAAAAAAAGCAATATGCATTTTGAAGAAAATAAAGATCTTGAAAAATTTTATAAAGAATATAAAAACATAAAAAACATTCCACATGGTATACTAAGCTGCTGTTTTATTAATGAAGATGAATTGAGTAAAAAATACAATTTTGATTATTATGATTTAGAAATACTGACAACTTCAATATACAATCATCATAATAGAGAATTCAATTTAGAAGACAGTGAAATATTTGAAAAAATAATAGAAAATGATTTAAAAATTAATGGTAAAAATTATGGAATTGAATACTGTTCATCTAACGGCCTTATAAATAACAAGATAATAAATAACATATTTCAATTAAAACCAAAATATGTATATAAATTCTGGATTAAGTTCATTGTTGTGAAAGGAATGCTTAATAAATTAGACTATGCCGCAAGTACTTATTTATATAATAAAAAACAAATAGGTATTGATACTTTGGAACTTGAGCCTTTTGATCCTAAAGAAAATATTGTAAATAAAATTAAAAAGTTGAATTCTGATATAAATGAATGCCAAAAATATATGCAGGATAATCAGGATAAAAATGTTATTATTATTGCCTCTACTGGTATTGGAAAAACAGAAGGGGCTTTACTTTGGGCAGGAAAGTCAAAAACTTTTTATACTCTACCTTTGAAAGTGTCAATTAATGCTATTTATGAAAGAATAAAAGAAAATTATTATGAAAAAGATAAAATAAGTTTTCTACATTCTGATTCTAAAATGATGATGAAAAAAGAAGAAAAAGAGTGTGAAGATGATTATCAAACTAAATATATAGAAACAAGACATTTTGTTTATCCTTTAATTATATGCACAGTGGATCAGCTTTTTTATTTTGTGTTTAAATCTTTAGGAACAGAAAAATTTCCAGCTACTTTAAAATACAGCAAATTAATTATTGATGAAATACAGTCGTACAGCGCTGATATTATAGCATTTTTAATTTTTGGACTTAAAGTTATAGATGATTTAGGAGGTAAATTTTTAATAATGACAGCAACTCTCCCTCCAATAGTAATTCATTTTTTAAAAGAAAATATTAGAAAAGAAAACCTAGCTGAAATTAAAACATTTTATAAAAAAGATAGAGAAGGAAATACAATCAAGAGACATTTTATAAAATTTATCGATGAAAAAGATTTTAATTATGAGAAAATATTAAAAAGTGCAAAAAATAAAAAAGTTTTGGTTATATGCAATACTGTAAAACAGGCTCAAAAAGTTTATGCCGATTTGGAAAACTTAATTAAAGAAGAAAATAAAAATATTGAAATTAATCTTCTTCATTCAAGATTCATAATGAAAGAAAGAAAAGAAAAAGAAGAAAAAATAAAATATTTTGCCCCTAATGATATTAGTAAAAGAGAAGAAACCTATGGTATATGGATATCAACTCAAATAGTAGAGGCAAGTTTGGATATAGATTTTGATGAGCTTCATACTGATATGTCATCAGCTGACAGTTTACTTCAGAGAATGGGCAGAGTTTACAGAGACAGAAATTATGATAAAAATGATCCTAATATATTTATTTATAATACTAAAATAGGTGTTCCTCATGTATATGAAAGTAAAATATATGATTACTCTGTTGAAAGCATAAAAGAATATGATAATAAAATATTTACTGAAGAAGATAAGCAAAAATATATTAATGAAGTTTATGATGTAGAGAAACTAAAAAAAGATGAAAGCAATTATTATAAAACTATAGAAAAAAATATTAATACACTTCTTGATTTTCCAATCAACGGATTGGAAGATAAAAAAGCAAGAGAACAGTTTAGAAACATTAACAGCATAACTGTAATGCCTCAAAAATTTTATAATAAACTAGAAGAAGAAAAAATATTTGAAAAATATGATAATAGTTTTGATGAAGATAAATTCAATATTTTAGAATATATAATGCAATACACTATGAGTGTTCATTATTATTTTAACAAATACTGCAATATTAAAATTTCAAATGACAAACTAGATCATATTTATGTTACACAGTTAAAATATGATAATAATACAGGCTTATCAAATGATATAGATGATGAGGCTGATATTGACAGTAGGTTTTTATAAATTATGAATAATGAAAATATAAATTATGTAACAGGTACAATTTATTCTTATAGCTTTTTATGTATGAGAAAAGTATGGCTTTCTTATCATAATCTATCTTTTGAGTCTGAAAATGAACTTGTGCAAATTGGAAAGTTTATTGATGAAAATACTTATACAAATCAAAAACATAATTTTATGATAGATGGCAAAGTAAATATAGACTTTTTAAAAAATAATGTGGTGCATGAAATAAAAAAGTCAGATAAAGAAAAACAAATGGCTATTAATCAAATAAAATATTATTTATTTATATTAAAACAGCATGGATTTAATGATATAAGAGGAGAATTGAATATTCCGTCAAGAAGATACAAAGAGGAAGTTTTACTTGAAGAAGACGATGATAAAAATATTTTAGATTGGCTTGAAGTTATAAATAAAATTATAAAAAGCAATGATATTCCAGAAGCTATAAATATAAGTGCATGTAAAAAATGTGCTTATTATGAGTTTTGCTACATATAGGAGGAATTATTTTTATGAGTAAATCTTATTATTTATTTTCAAGCGGAGAGCTTAAAAGAAAAGATAATACTTTGCAGTTTGTAAAATCAAGCGGAGAAAAAAGAGATTTGCCTATAGAAGTAATTTATGATATTTATGTTTTTTCTGAAGTTACAATAAATACTAAACTGCTTAATTTTTTATCACAGATGGGAATATGCGTACATTTTTTTAATTATTACGAATTTTATTCTGGCAGTTTTTATCCTAGAGAAAAATTAGTTTCTGGGGATTTACTCGTTCAGCAGGTTATGCATTACAGTGATTATGATAAGCGAGTATTGCTTGCTAAAAAATTTGTTTACGGAGCTTCTGATAACATATTAAGAAATTTAAAGTATTACGACAATAGAGGACGTGATTTGAAAGAGGAAATAGAAAGCATAGAAAAATTAAAATCAAGTATAGATTTATATTATAATATTAATGAGATAATGGGAATAGAAGGCAATATTCATAAGGTTTATTACAGTTCTTGGAAAAAAATTATTAATCAGGAAATAGATTTTGAAAAAAGAGTAAAGCGTCCTCCTGATAATATGATAAACTCACTTATAAGTTTTTTGAACTCTGTGCTTTATACAAAGGTATTATCAGAGATCTATAAAACACAATTAAATCCTACTATAAGCTATTTGCATGAGCCTTCTGTAAAAAGATTTTCATTATCACTTGATACAGCTGAAATTTTTAAGCCATTAATAGTTGACAGACTTATCTTTTCATTATTAAATAAAAATATGATAGATGAAAGCGATTTTGATAAAGATAGTAATTTTTTAAGACTTAAAGATAGGTCATTAAAAATTATAATAGAAGAATTAGAAAAAAGACTTACCACTACTATAAATCATAGAAGTTTGAAAAGAGATGTATCGTATAAACATTTGATTAGATTAGAACTTTATAAAATATCTAAACATTTACTTAATGAAAAAGAATATAAACCTTTTGTAATATGGTGGTAAGAAACAATGTATTTAATATTAGTTTATGATATACAAACAGATGACGAAGATGGTGCTAGAGTTGCAAGAACAGTTTTTAA
>NZ_CALXRN010000016.1 GCF_944390595.1 uncultured Brachyspira sp.
ACTTTTTTAAAAGCTCCGTAAACTCCTGAATTATAAACTAGAAATGAAAAATGAAGTTTAGTCTGCATTCTATTCCAAAACTCATTATACTTTTCCATTCCGAATCTTTCCTGAAGATATTGAGAAAAAAGTCCTCCGTATTCATAATAAACATTTCCGTAAGGGTTTTTAGTCCATAAATAGGAAGCCTGCATAGGAGTTCTGAAATCGCCTTCAAATATATCCTGTCTTAATCTTTGCCTAACTAAAGGATCATTAGCACGTCCGAATCCTGTTAAACTCTCCATACTTACAGGAGCACCTTCTATCATAAAAGGCATAGCATTAATATGCACAAAAGAAGCCCAATTACCCATTACTTTAGTAGCTGTACCTGTATTCTCTGAAGCCATTGAAAGCAAATGCGTAAGTTCATGTATGAATACGCTTTCAAAATTATTGCTGAAGCTTGTGAAATTTTCATCCAAATTTGTATCATATAATATCAAACTTGAATAAGGTATTATCATTGCAGCAGAATTAAACAAATTAAAATCCGGTGTTATGGTTATTGGAATTTTTCCTCTTACTGTACTATTTAAAGTTTTAGAATATTTTTCATATATTTCATCAGCAACTTTTGCAAGATTTTCTGCTGTTCTTCTTGATTCCATTGGAAAAATGATTTCAAACTTTTCTGTTTGTATAGTATAAAGTTTTCTAAACGGTTTAAAAGTCTGCGAATAGATATTGGCAGAAAGTATAAATAAAATAGATAAAAATAAAAAAAGTTTTCTCATAAATAATTATTGTTAGTATATTATAGTTTGGTATTTTTGCAATAAACAGTTTATTTTAGATTAGAACAAATTAAACATATATATAATTTTTTTTTTATAAAATCATAATTAAAGTTAATAATAATTTTATAAAAATCAAATGCATATAATATATTTTCATTATAGATAATAAACTGAATAATCAAATATAAAATATACTTGTAGATTTAAGATTGTATGATAATATAACCCATACTAAAAATTATAGAACTGTATTTATGAATTATGAAATATAATGTTATAAGAAATAAAGATTATGATTTTATAAATGAAAATTATTCAGACTTATACCCAAATATTCATAAATATCCTGCTACAATGCTTCCGCAAATAGGTGTAAAAATACTGCATGAATTAAATATTTCTAACGGCATTTTACTTGATCCTTATTGCAGTTCCGGCTCATCTTTCTCAAGCGCTCTGGAATGCGGAATAAATTATATGGCCGGATATGATATCAATCCTTTAGCAGTATTAATATCAAAAGTAAAATTTACTAAAATATCATTAAACTCGCTGGCAAAAGAAAGAGAGCATTTATATAATGAGATTATTAACTTAAAATATAATAAATCATTTATGATTACTCAGCCTAATGTAACAAATATTGATTTTTGGTTTTCAAAAGAAGTGATAAATAAACTAATGATTCTAAAATATTTTATTTATAAGACAAATAACAAATTAAGAAATTTTTTATTAATACCTTTTTCAGAAACAGTAAGAGAATGTTCTTATACAAGAAATAATGAATTTAAACTATATAAAATGAAAGAAGAATATATATCTAATTTTAATCCTAATGTATTTAAATTATATTTTGAAAAATTAGATAAATTAATTTCTATATATAAAGATTTTTATTTACCAAAATTAACTAATAATATTAATATAAAAATAAAATGTTCAGAATTAAAAAATGAAAAAAAACTATACGATGTAGTTTTAACAAGTCCTCCTTACGGCGACAGCAAAACAACAGTTGCTTATGGACAATTTTCAACTCTGCCTAATGAATGGATGGGAATTGAATATGCTAGAAAAATTGATAATTTATTAATGGGAGGAAATAAATCTAAAACACTTTTTACTAAAGGTATAATATCAGATTACATTAATGAAATAAATCTTTCTAATAATAAAAGGGCATTAGAGATTTCATCATTTTATTATGATTTAGAAAAATCAATTATGAATGTATCTAAAGCAGTTAAAAAAAAATGGAAAAATAATATATGTTGTAGGCAATAGAAGAGTTAAAAATATAGAATTGCCTACAGATCAATTTATAGCAGAAAAATTTGAGGAAAATGGATTTAAACACTTATTAACTTATAAAAGAATATTAAGCAATAAATCTATGCCTTCAAAAAATTCTCCTGAAAATAAAAAAGGCAAAACTTTAAATACTATGCTGTATGAATACATTGTAGTATGTGAAAAATAATTTTTATATAATATTATTTTTAAGAATGTAAATTCCCAAAGAAATTAATCCCAATCCTAAAACAGTACTTAATATATAAAGAATACTATCAGAAAAAGGAAGTTTTATCTCTCTTGGTTTATCCGCATCATACCATAAAGGCATTTTATCTCCTGCTTTTCTAAATGGATAATAACTTTTTAGAGTCGTATATAATGTTCCGTATTTATCTGTTTTATAACTTATAAGCATTGTGCTTTCATATCTAGTTTTTCTATATTTATATACTCTTTTTCTATTATACTGTTCAACTACTCCTACAGTATGAATATAATTTTTTGTACCAATAAAAGAAAAAAATCCTATTATTCCAATCAAAGTTAAAACTATTCCAGCAAAAAATACTGATATTTTTACTATTATTTTATTCGTATTAGTCATAATTAAAACCTATTATTGATTCTATCATACGCAAAAATAAAATCAATTATGTTTTTATATTAACTGCAAATTATATAAAACTTGATAAAAAATTTTTTTTGTTTATAATATGAAAATATTTTATAAATTACTTTTGATTTATATACAGGGGAATGAGGGTGAAAATCCCACGCTGGCCCGCAACCGTAAAGTATAGAGATTGTTTTTCTGTCGAAGTCGGAATACCTGAAATTAATAATCAAGTCGAGTGCACTAGGTTATATATGCACTCCTTTATAAAATTGCTAGAATTTTTAAAAGGAGTTTTTTTATGTCAAATATAAAAACTAAATTATTGTTTATAGCTTTAATGTTATTGTTTGCTGTATCATGCTCAAATCCATCAACAAATCCTTTACTTACCCAAAACCCAAAAAATTACTTGATAAATGTCTGGGAAAATCCAAGTTATAAAGGAGAAATATATGAATACAAAGAAGGATATTTTTACTCTTACGGAGGAGGATACGGAAGCATTACTTATTCTATTACTGCAGATGAAATAGTTTGGGGTAAAGATAATACATCAGGAATAATATATGGAAAATATCTTGAAAGCTGGGATAAACCATCCATTGGAAAATATTATGCTGTATCTTTTAAAAACTTAACAGCAAACAGCATTTCTATTTCAGGAGCATATAATCCCGACGGAACATATACAGCTGCTACTTTGGAAGAAGCTAAAAAAATATTTACTATAGAAAATAATTCTTTTTCTGCATATTCAGACTGCATACAATACAGCAAATGATTTTATAAATTAGGAAACAATTATGAAAAAACAAATTAAAATTTTATTATTTATACTATCAATATTAATACTCTCTTCATCATGTGCAAAACATTCGGCAACTGATCCTAGATTAGATAATACAGATAACAATGCATTTAAAGGAGTATCTATAGGAAACGGTTATGACGGAACTGTTTATTATGGAAATAAATCTTTTACTGGAAGAATAACGCAAGAGAAAATCGAAGAGTTATGGAAAACTATGGTTTCAGATAAAACAGTATACAATAACAGCAGCTATCAATTAGTAACTGGAAATTTTAAAAGCGATGCCCACTATTATGAAACCACTTGGAACAACGGAACAGCACCAAGAACAGAATTTAGAAAATGTATAGTACAGCATTATAATGGTAAAGATTATATAGCCGGTATATACTGGGATAATAAAACAGGTGTTGGAATGCTGATAAGATACAGGCTTATTATAGTAGATGAAGACGGTGCTGAACAGGCATGGTATGGCGGCGGAAGTTCTGAAAATACAATTCCAGATGAAAATACAACTGATTGGGTCAAATATTGGTTTGTATTCGGATATATAAAATTATAAATATTAAATGGAGATTATTTTTAAATGAAAAAAATTTTATTACTTATTTTATTAATATCAATAATAGTATCATGTTCTAAATCGCCTACAAATCCAATATCGCAAAGAAGCGGATATAAACTTCTTACAGATGATTATATTTTATCTCTATCTTGGAGCGATAAAAGAAAACAGGATTATTTCTACACTAATTGGATGAATACTTTTACCAATCAAACCATAATACCTGCAGGAGTAACAACAAAAACCAGAAAAACTGACAGTAAAGCAACATATTTAGAGGATGGTACAGTTTTAGGAAATTTTATATATGCTACAAATATAGAATGGAAAGGAACTAATTGGATAGGCGCTTTGTATGAAGATCCAAGAAGAAACGGACAAGACAGCAGATGGATGATTTTTCATGTAGATTTAGAAGGAAATTTTATGCTTGCATCAGCATTTGGTACAGGTGCTGTAAATAATGCCCCTACTGAAGATGATTGGAAAGGAATATTCAATCAATGGGGATCCTATGCAACTGGGATTTTAAATTTAAATTAATAATATTTTATATTTTTATTTTTAATGAAGATTAATTATATGGAAGGAATAATGATAAAAAAAATAATCTTTCCTAAATACTTTTTTATTATGAAACATACATCAATACTAATTATTTTATTATCAGTGAATATTTTATACTCTCAAACCTATTTAATAAGAGAGCTTAAAGGAAATATTTGGGTTACTTCTCAAGTTGAAATGACTAATAACAATGAGTCTGTACAAACTAATAGAAAAGCCAAAGAGCCTATTAAAGTTAATAATAGGATTATAACTTCTGAAGAAATAGAGCGAATGGGATATAATAATGCTCAGGAAGTATTGGCCAATCAGCCTGGATTTGTAAATAAAGGCAATTATATGGGAAATGAAGTTGTTGATCCTGCCGGAGCCAATGGGGATAATATAAAAATATATATTAACGGAATTCTTATGAACACGGCAAAAGGAAATGCAGATGCCGGAGTTGATTTAAGAAGAATACCTGCCAATTTAATAGAATCTATTGAGATTATAGTAAACTCTATTTATATAACAACTAAAAGTCCGAATCAGGATATTACTTTAATATCTTTTGCTTACGGAGCTTACAACACCATAAGACCCTCTATATTATTTTCAAAAAAAATAGGAGATAATCAAATATTTACATTCACTGCAGATTCATACTACAGCGATGCTAATTATTATTATGATTTTACAAATTTAGCAGGAAAAAGAATCACAGGAAATTTTAGGGATAATAGGCAGTTTATAATAAACTCATCTGCTAATTATAAATATATACTTCCTAATGATGATTATATAAATGCTTTTGTAAATGTATCATATTCTGATTCTGCAGCACAATACCAGATTCCTCCTATAAGCTATACGGATTCTTGGTTTACATTTACAACCGCTGCATCGTCAATATCTTATAATGGTTTTTCAGATATTTTAGATTATAATATAAATCTCAGTTATTTATTTGATTCATTTGTAGACAGACCTTATTTTAAAGACGGAAAATTTATTTCTGACTATAAATCTCATGCTATAGCTTTAAATGCATCGCTAAAAAGAATGGATGAGCTTCTGCCTAATACAATAACATTATACAATCAATTAACACCGGAATACAGATACGATATTTTAACAGAAGACACCAATTCAATAGAAACTAATTTTTATTATTATCCGCAAAGACATTCTCTATCTATAAAATATGATATGCAGCTTTCATTCGGATATTGGGATGATTCAACTCCTATATTTTCATTATTGCCAAGTATTAAATATGAATATCAAAATGAACATTTTACAAATAATCAAAATAATAATTATCTGGCGTACAATGCAGCATTTAATTTAAACTTCTATAAAGGATACAGTTTATATTTCTCATATTCAAGCGATTATACTTCGCCCACATTCAATGATTTATATTACGGAACATTCAGCAATCCTAATCTTAAGCCGGAAACATATAATCAAATACTTACAAAATTGACATTGGAGCCTATAACAAATTTAACTATAGAAGCTTCTTATGCATATACTGAATACACAAATAAAATAGTTTGGTATAATGCTGTTCCTGAAAATGTTGACTCTGCCGTTTCTCATATATTTAATTCAAGCATAGGATATCAAATACCATTTCTTAATTTTAATAAAATATCGGCAAAGATAGGATATTCATATCAGATTGCAAATCTTGGAAAAAATAAATTGCCTAAAATAGGACTTCTTGAACATGCAGTAAGTGCATTATTAGGATACGACTTCATACCTAATTATAAAGTATTAAGTTCATTTTCAATTAATTTTATATATACATATTCTGCCCCAAGGCCATTAACAGAAAATAAGCCTATATATTACAGTGAAGTATTCCATGACTTTAATATATCGTTATATTCTATATGGTTTAATCATTTAATAGTATCTATGAATTTTAAAAACATTTTTAATAGAACTCCTCAGCTTTCAACTTATTCGGTTGCCAAGCCTTTTACTTGGGAAATTGAACTAGGATATAATTTTTAGTAATAAAATGAATCATAACTACAATTAAATTACAAGCAAATCAATATTATAAATTTTATTCTGTATGCGGGAAATAGACTTTAACTCTAAAAAATATTGGGCGGGCAGTAAAAATAGCTAAACAAATTAACAAGAAAAATAAAATTTAAATACAATAAAAGATTAAAAATCTAGAGGGTGGGCAAATGTAATTTAAGTTTTAAAACTTTATTACATACCCCGCCCTTTATTATTTATAACTAACTTTTGAATTTTAATATTAACTATCTTTATAACTTATTTAGAAATTTCAGCACCCGCCCAAGCGTTAATTAAGTTTAGAATCTATAAATATATTTGAATGTATAATAAATAAAAATTACGGTTTTAATTGCATAATAAGTAAAAAACTATATAATAAAAAATATTTATTAATAGGATTTTATATGTCTAAATATGATTTCAATATTATTATAGAGCAAGATGAAGATGGAATGTATATAGCAACAGTACCAGCATTAAAAAGCTGCTATACTCAGGCAAAATCAATAGATGAGCTATATATAAGAATAAAAGAAGTTATAGAACTTTGTCTTGAAGTAGAAGAATCCAACTATTTAAAAGATAATTACAAATATAATAAACTTATAAAAGCTGACAAGGTAGAAGTTATTATATGAGTAAATTATCCATATGTGATTCAAAAACTATGATAAAGATTTTAATATTACTGGGATTCAAAGAATTAAGACAAAAAGGAAGCCATAAATTCTTTATTAATGATAAAGGACTTACTACTGTTATACCTATTCATAATGAAGATTTAACAAGAGGTTTAATCAGAAAAATTTTAAAAGACATAAATATCGCTATAGATGAATATGAAAAATTAAAAAAAAGCAATTTAATTATAGAAATAAACCTTCAAGCACCTTTGCTAAACTTTCTAAAAGCCTGAACAGTTTGCACAGAACCGTAGCAAAAAACTATTTTAAATCTAAATTAATTATATATTTAAAATCAGTTTTTTTATTTTCATTACAATCTAATATTCTATAATTGTTTGATTTTATATAAAATATATCTTTAAATAAATTTATTACCTCATCTTTATTTAAAAAATTATTTCTATCATTTTTAGAAAACGGTATTATATAGTAGAAAGACATAAATCTGCAATTTAATTCTGCACATGTATATGGAATATTATAATCATTATTTTTTCTAATATAAACATATAAATATGGTTTATTTAAATGGTCAACAATATTAAAATGATTATTAAAAATAACTATTGGAATTTTCGTATTGGTATTTAAATCTTTTAGCCATTTAATTGTATCAGAAAATATTTCTATTTGTTTATAATCAATAACTCCTAAAGCTATTTTACATAAAGTTTTATAAATATTGTATAAATTAATATCTTTGATAATTTCAAATTTATATTGTTGTATATTATATAAGGTAATTTCAGGATTTTTTACTGTAAAAGTTAATATATCTTTTTTATTTAAATTGTCATATTCAATATTAAAATCATTATTTAGTATTTTAGGAATTCCTCTTTTTCCTTTAATACAAAATAATGTTTTTGCAACATCTAAAAATTTAGAAAAGTCTTGTTCTATATTTTCATTAAACCAAGAATTACATTTGTCGCATTCCAAACTATCTATTAAATGACCGCCTATATTTTCAGGTATTATATGAGATTCATTAGAAAAATATTTTTTATCTGAATTATTACAATATTTACATACTTTAGGTTTAATTTTATAATTAAATGTATATTTCCCTTTATCATCATAATAAATTGTTGTTATAATATTAAAATATTTAGAAATATACTCTTTATAGTTTTTTACATATTTTTCATCTATATTATATACTTCTTGTAACTTTTCTTCTGAAATTTCTAATATATCTGAAATACAATAAATACTATTTGTTGTATAAATTTCTATAAATAAAATAAAAGGTTCACCATTTTTTATAATTTTTAGTTTGTTTTTTATTTTATGATTATATTTATTTGAATAATATTTATTTATAAAATTAGATAAATTATTAATGATATTATCATTCATTATAATTATTTGAAATGGTTGATAGTCTATTTGATTATTAATTATTTTATATTCAAATCTAAAAACATTAAAAAAATCTAAAATAGCTATTTTATAATATAAATTAATATTATATATTTCTTGTAGTAAGTAATGAGTAATACAAAAATTAATTTTATACATTTAATAATTATTCCTTAAAAAATCATATTCAATTATAAATCAAATAAGCAAATCGGCAACAATATATAAAATGATATCTAAACAATTTTAACGCACGGTAAACAAAATATTAACTATAATAAAATTACAAGCAAATCAATATTATTAATTTTATTCTGCGTGCGGTAAATAGATGTTAAATTTAAAAAAATATTGGGCGGGCAGCTAAAATAACTAAACAAATTAACAAGAAAAATAAAATTTAAATACCATAAAAAATAAAAATTCTAGAGGGTGGGCAAATGTAATTTAAGTTTTAAAATTTTATTACATACCCCGCCCTTTATACCTTATGACTAACTTTCGAATTTTAATATTAACTATCTTTATAACTTATTTAGAAATTTCAGCACCCGACCAAGCGTTAATTAAGTTTAGAATTTACTTAACGCACGGTTAGCTAAATTTTATAATACAATAAATTTTAATTATAGATAAACTTATATTTTAAATTCGTTCTGCGTGCGGAAAGAAATATACGAATTTAAAAAAACATTAGTTCAGTAATCGGTTTAAAATTAAATTCCCAATCACTATTTACTAGTATTGTAGGTACGTCAACATTATCAAAATAAAATGTTATGCAGTTTTCAGAGTATATACTTATAGATGTTAAACTTATTGATTTTATGAATTCTTCTTTATCCATATTATGAGGCTTAAATATACTTTCTGCTGCACACTCTTTTAATTTTATATCAATATTTTTTTTATCAGCAAATATTTTTTTGATTATATCAACGCTTTGTTTATTAAACTCTTCGTCAATATTATCAAAGAGTATTAAAATATTACTATCAGTCCAAGGCATCTCTTTCTTAAAACTGTTTATATCTTTATTAAGCACAAAATCGCCTAATTCCTCATCTTTGTAATAAATAATCTCTGAATATTTTTCTAATATGATATTTAAATCATCATCTTTATAATCATTGTCAACTATATCTTCAAGTAAAAAATTAATATAGAAGTCGTCAGGATCTTTTTCTTTTCTAACCTTCAATCTTACTATGCTTTCATCTTTGAGTATTTTTAAATATTCTTCAGGTTCTTTAACTTTTTTGTGAATGATGATATGAGTATTTTCTATAATTACATTAGCTGCAATATTTTTTAAAGCGATAGCTGAAACAAATAAAGTATAATATTTATCCCAAGGTATTTTATTGTATTTGCAGCATGATCTTTTCAGTATGAATGCCATATCAAAAATTTCATCATTAAAATCTTTATTAAAATCTTCAATTTCTTTTTCCATTTTTATATCCTGTTCATATTGTAATATGTTAATATAAAATATCAATAATAAATTTTAAAATTTTTATTAATACCCCGCCCTTTATTCTCTATAACTATATTTTAAATTTTAATATTCATTATTATTTAGAAATTATAGCCCCCACCCAAGTGTTGATTAAATTTAGAATTTCTTTAACGCACGGTGAGTAAAATTTATAATATGATAAAAATTTGAATTATAGATAAACTTATATTTTAAGCTTTGTTTAGCGTGCGTAAAATTAATTATCCTATTATATAAGGCTCTGCAAAATTAAAATCGTAGTCGCTGTCCACTGCTATTACATGTCCAGAGAAAATATCTCCGTCATCAAAATAAAATGTTATATTATTTTCGTATATAATAGTTATAGATGTTAACGTTATTAATTTTATAAACTCTTCTTTGCTTATATGAGGCTTATCATCATCATTCCAGCTGTTGGCATCTTCAAGCATATTTTCTGATATATAGTCTTTTAGTTTTTTGTCAACATCTTTTTTATTAGCAAATATTTTTTTGATGATATCAGCACTTTTTTTATTAACTTCTTTATCAATATTTTTAAAGAGAACTGAAATATTATCATCATTCCACTCTATATTTTTACTAAACATGTCTATAGACTTATCAAACTCAAAATCTCCTAATTCTTCATCTTTATAATAAACAGGCCTAGAATATTTTTCTAATATAATATTTAAATCATCATCTTTATAATCATTATCAACTACATCTTCAAGCAAGAATCTTATATATAAATCAGATGAATCTTTTTCTTTTCTCACCTTTAATCTTACTATTGTTTTATTTCTGAATATCTGAAAATAATGATTTGTATCTTCAATTTCTTTTACTATAAGCAAATTTTCATTTTCTATAATTTCATTGGTAATAATATTTTTATATGCAATTGCAGATACCAATAAAGTATAGTATTTTCCTTTTGACTTACCAGCTGATAAATTTTGTTTTTTTAAAACGAATGCTATGTCAAAAATTTCATCATCAAAATTGCTATTAAAGTTTTCAATTTCCTTGCTCATTTTATATCCTTTATATTTAGTAGTTTCATATCTTTTATTATACTATTTATCAAATATTATTCTATTTTTTCAACGATTTTTAATTTGAAAGCATCATCAATTTTTTGTAAGTCCCAATATTTAATTATTTCTTTATAAATATTTTTTATGATTCTTTTCCTTCATTCGCTAATTTTTCTACTTCGCTTCTTACAATACTTTCATTATTATTTATTACTGATACACAATGATTTTTTACTTTTTTGATTTTGCGGTGTCGAGAACTTTGAAAACAAAATCAAATTTATTATCTATCAAATCTTTTAGCTCATCACTGAAAATATAATCAATAAATGATATAGTTCCTTGAATATTTGCTATTATAGAAGTGATAAATGATTTATCTTCAATAATAGATTCTGTTTCTTCTATATTATTTTTTATAAGTGTGATAATATCATTTTTTAATTCTAATAATGATAAATAAATATCTTTTAGCGGCACTTTTTTATCATTAACTAATTTTTCTTTAATTGATAAAATATCTCTGTTATAGAATATTTTCTGAATAGAAGTGTAAATATAAATTTTACCGTTTATTCCGTAATGCTTTAATAATTTAGTAGTAATTTCTGAGGCTTCATCATTGATACCATCAAAAGACATTATGGCTGATAAATAATGACTATAATGATTATCGTAACGGTTTTCTTTTATATATTTAATGCTTTTAGAAATTATATCATCAAAACTTTTAATAGGTATAACTAATTCTAATGACTCAACACATTTTTCTTTTAACTTTGCTACAATATAATCAGCATCAATATTATATTTATTATCACCGCTTGCAAGCATAATTGATGAAAGCATAGCATAAAGTATATTATACTCTAGATATGAATGTTCCAATTTTGATTTTTCTATTATCTCATAAAGTTTATAAAAAGTTTCTTTGTCTTCATCATATAATTCTTTTGCTTCAAATATAAGTCCTGAAATAAAAAGAGCATTGTTATTAAGTATTGTGCTTAATAAAATACATTCTTTAGGGAAAGAACATATTTCTAAATATGCAGGTATAAGTTTATTTGTGTAGTAATAAGATTGTTTGTTTTCTAATCCTTTAAATAATCTTTTATACAATTTTACTGCTTTTCTCATTTCAAGTTCTATATTTGCAAGAAAATAAATGATGTTATTATCTTTATTTAGAATATTCATTAATCTTTTATACACTTCTTCATCTTTATCAACTATACTAAAAAGTAATGATATAGTTTCTTCATCATTGATTTTTAGAGAGTCTATATAATTTAATAATTGTTTAATTAGTTTTTTATCATCATCTCTATTTATAAGGTATACCAAAATAGTTAATAATAAATGAGGCTCTTTATCCAATAATATTTCATTGTCGTTTTTTACTTTTTCTAAGTATTGATTAAAGTCTTTAGATATATAATTTTCTAATTCTAAAAACCTATAAAAATTATCTACTTGTATTTGTATATATTTAAGTCCGTCATTATTATTTAAACGTATTTTATCATATTTCGTATCATATATATGTCTTTCAAATGTATTATTATAACTTTCTATTAATGCTTTTTCTAAATCTTCGCCAGTAGATAATCTTAAAATTATATGAACATTTTTGTCTTTGTATATATCTTTTATTATAGCTTCAGCGTATCTTGACAGAGCTTTTTTATCTTCTTCTTTAGTATTTTCATCAAAATAAAACTTAAAAATATCTTCAGCTTCATAACCATAATAATTTCTTAAAGTAGGGCAGCTGTTTGACTTTCCATAAAAATAATCAAGAAATGCATTCTTATTATTTTCATATTGGAATATTCTTTCAAACTTATTTCTTATTTGTTCTTCATTACTGATATTATTCTCCATAGTTAGTA
>NZ_CALXRN010000017.1 GCF_944390595.1 uncultured Brachyspira sp.
CATTTAAATATTTATATATTTCATTTATTCCATTGTTATATTCATCTTTTAATTGATAAGAATCAAAATCAAAATTTATAACATTACCAGTATTTAGTACAGTTCTGTCTCCTGTTCTTTTTACAGTTGCATCAGGAATATCTTTATATTCGCTATTATTATTGTACATAACTGCATGCAGCTGTTTACTAAAAGCCAAAATTACAACATTTTCACTTGTAGTAGAGCATGAAACAGCAAAAAAGAATAAAGAAATCAATATTAATATATTATTTTTCATAATTAAACTTCTTCTAAATTATAATTATCTTAAAGTAAATCTAGCTCCAAGTAAAACTTCATGAGCATCAGTAAAGCCGAAACCTATTATATATCTGTATCCCAAATCTATAGCAAGCCAATCAAATATATTATATACTAAACCTGCATTAACTCCAAATACAAAGGAACTTTTCGTAATAAGTGCATTTCCTATTCCGTCATAATTATACCTAGTTTGGAATAATCTGTTTCCTATTGATAAGCCTATATATATGTTCATAAGAGGTGTTCTTTGGTATAAAACCTTTGATGTAACAGTATCCAATTCGCTATTTTTTAGGAAGAAAACATTAATATCATAATAAATGCTTCCCATTATACTTTGCATAAAATAGCCCTTATCTTTTCCTGCAACCATTCCTTGAAACATATATTCTAAATCAATTCTAAGAGGGATTAATCTTGTTTTTCTAAATAAGTCATATCCCAAAGCAACACCAAACCCTACATAATTATTTTTATCAAGAACAACAGAACCTTTTTTAAGAGTCTCTTCCATATTTGTAGATTTTAAAGCTTCATGCTTAAAATTAAATTTAGGGGCTATATAAATACCTGAAAATGTTGCTGACAATAAAGTTTTATTTGAAAAGGCAACTATAAAAAATAATAATACAATCACTAATCGTTTCATATAACAACCCTTTTATTTTAAGTAAACAAAATTCTTTTTTAATAAATTACTATTAGTACCATTGAAAAAAACAGTACTATTACTAAATAAACTTCTATTAAAACCGCCTAATCCTAAAGAATAATTATTAAACATCATATTATTAGTATTTAAGCTTAAATTAGTCTGAGGCGGATATATCGGTATTTCTATATTAGGTATAGGAACAATAACTAAAGTACCAGTTTTACAGGATGTAAAAATAAATATAGAAATAATAAATAATAAAATAACTCTTTTCATATTTTATTTCCTAAGGTCTGGTAATGGGAATCTTGCAGCTAATGCAAATTCATGAGCTAAAGTCTTATCCAAACTGTATAATAATCTATAGCCTATATCTATATTAAGAAAGCTTGTAACATAAAAATCAAGTCCTAAAGCTGCACCTATTGCAAATGTAGCTTCCGGTTTAGTTACAGTAGCTTTCACTTTTCCGCCGTCTTCAAACCATCTGTCATAAGTATTCACATTTATTTTTGTTCCAATTAGCATGCCTAAATATAATGACATTATTGGTGTTCTTCTGTATATTTCATCTGCTGTTAATACTTTTAATTCGCTCTTTTTTATATGATAAATATGGAAACTGTAATAAGCAGCAGCAAGTATAGTATGCTGAGATTGTTTTAATATGTTATTTAGATGATAATTTCCAGTCATACCGTCTTTAAAAGCATATTCTAATTCTACTCTAACAGGTACAGACTTTTGATATCTGTAAAAATCAAATCCTCCTGAAATACCTGCACCAAGATAATTATTCATTACTCTTTGATTTCTAGAATTACGTATGCCTGAATCATTAAAGTTATAAATTATTTTAGGTGCTATATAAAATGATTCAATTAATGGAAATAGAGACGAACTCATCAAACAAGTTATTATTAATATCAATAAAATTTTTTTCATGATAAAAACCTTCTGTAATTATTAAAAAGATATACCTACAGCCAATCTTGGAAGAGGTATTAATCTGATTCCAGGAGTAAATGAATAACCTATATCAAGCAATGATATATCTATGAAAGGGCGTACACTCCAATCAGCACCCATTTTAGAAAATAAATCTATTCTAAAACCCATTTCCCCGGATATATAAAAATCATATACTGTTGTTCTTTTATATTTAACACTGCCGTCATCTCTTACTTCTTTACCATTAACTATGAATGTGGTCATACCAACTTTAGGCAATAAGAAAAAGCCATTAGGGGTATTGCTCTTATTAAAGTAAAATCTTACTCCTATAGATGCCGGTATTGCTATAGTGCTGCCGTTGTAGAATTTTCCTAATGTAGCAGAACTTATAATATTTCCTGTACTGCTGTCTATTCCAGGTGTACCGTAATCTCCATAATGAGTATCAAAAGCATAGAAACCTAATGTTATGTCCAATGACTGTTTTGGAAGATATGTATAATTATAAGAAAGTCTGATACCAAATTTACCGTCATAGACTTTTCCGCTTGCTCCTTCCTTAGGTTTAAACACTAAATCACTAATAAGAGGTATAGTTCCCATAGAAAACAAAGTAGTACCAAAATCTACCGCAATAGAGTGCTTGAAGTAATCCTGAGCATGTACTATAGAAAAGGAAGTAAAAACTAACAAAGATATAAAAATTATTATTTTTTTAGTATTCATATTTCAAATCCATTAAAATCTTAAACTAAAGCCTATTCTTGGGAATAATGCAAATCTTATATTAGCAACGTATTTTGCCCAACTAGGGAAGCTGTTCCAAGCAGGAATATTAAATGCAGAGAATCCTGCAGTTAATGAAGTAACTCCTCCTGTTACAGTATTGTATACATTTGCTGCCCAAGGTCTTACATAATAACCTATTTCAAGCAATGCTATATCTATAGTAGGTTTAACTCTCCATTCTCTTGTAGGGAATAACTCTATATTCCATCCTATTTCATAAGACACATATAATGCCGCATCATATACAGTGTGATCAGTTTTTATACCTGTTAATCCATTTTCTGTAGAAACAGTATAGAAGAAAGCATCTATACCGAAACGGAATGCATTATAAAACTGTCTTTTAGGTCCGTAGAATTTTACACCGAATGTAACAGGCATAAATATAAATGATGCATTAAACTTTGTATCAGTACCAACTACACCTGAATAATTGCCCTGTCCTAATGCTTCTAATAATTTTCCTGCATTCTCTTTTGAAATAGTTAAATCATAAGTGCTTGAATAAACTCCTATACCGGCTTCCATTGCTATTTGGTTATGAACAAATATGGAATAAGAAATAGCAGGTATATACCAAGCACTTCCTTTAGCATCAGCATAATCAAAATATTTAGCTACATCTCCCAAATTAAATCCAAATAATCCTCCTAAATTAACAGCATTATTTGCTGCTGTATTGAATAATAAAGGAAAATATATAGCTCCGCCCGGATTAAGATTAACACTAATCATTTGTCTTCCCTTTATCCAGCTATAATCCTCTCCTGTTACCTCAGTAGATAAAGGAAGTCCTTTAGCAAATAAGGAAAAACTACTAAATAGAATAATTAATAATATTAAATATTTTTTCATAATAAAACTCGATTATTATTTTATAGCCTGACCATTTGAAAAACCGTTTGAAGATGCTTTCAATATAGCTTCAACTTCTGCTCTTTTATCAGGAGTTAAATTAGTACCTTCAAGTATTTTATCAGAATTGCTTAAATCTATTTTATCAGCACCATTATCTATAACAGCACTTATTAAGTTTCCAATAACAGCTTCTCCGCCTGCATCATCAAGTATATCTAATATAGCATCAACAGCTTCTTTAGCTTGCTGATTCATTTCCATAGCATAAAGCGTATCGCCTACAGGAGTAGTCATTATATATTTTCCATTACTATCTTTATATATTCCGCCTATACCTAGTACAGGTTCTTCAAATGTATAATCTCCGTTAAGAGTTCCTCCATTTGAAATGTTAAGTTTATTGCCGCTTGCACTAGCTCCAGCCCAATTTCCGCTTTGCATTTTAGAAAGTATTAAATCTGCACCTGGTTTTGTGATTTTTACTCCAAAATCTTTAGTACATGAATTTAACGATAAAATTGCTAAAATCAGTATAATAAATGTTTTTCTCATATTATATTCCATAAAATAAGTTATGTTTATATGATAAATCATTATGAAAATAATGCAATATTTTTATAGTAAAATTTTACTTTTTTTGTTAAAAATTGCTAAACATAGCCGTAAAAATTTTGTGAGTTATATATTTTTAATTAGAATTCATAGAAATTATTCTTTCATACTTTGCTGTTTTACTTTTTTGTCTATTATAGATCTGCTTGCAAGCTCATTTTTTATATCGTTAATACTAATTCCTTTTTCAACCATCAATACTAAACTATGGTAAAGTAAGTCTGAAAGCTCATATATAGTTTCTTTATTGCTGTCATTTTTTGCACCTATTATAACTTCTGTGCATTCTTCTCCTACTTTTTTTAATATTTTATCTATTCCGCTGTTAAATAGATACGTTGTATATGAACCTTCTGTTTGGTTAATTTTTCTTCCTCTTATTAGTTCATATAGTTTATCTATAGAAAAGTCTTTATAATCATCTTTAGAAAAGTCTTTATAATCATCTTTTGAATATACTTCATTCATAAAGCATGACTCAGCACCTGTATGGCATGCCGGTCCGTCTTTGATAACTTCTACTACTAATGCATCATTATCGCAGTCGCTTTTGATACATTGTATATGCTGATAATTTCCGGAAGTTTCGCCTTTTCTCCATAATTGCTGTCTGCTTCTGCTGTAAAAACAAGTTTTGCCTTCTTCTATGCTTATTTTTAGACTTTCTTTGTTCATATACGCTAAAGTTAACACTTCTTTGGTATAATAATCTACAACTATAGCTGGTATTAATCCGTTACTATCAAATTTTAAATTATCCATGGGGGTATTGTTCATAAATAAAATCCTTTAAAATATTAATAATAGTATGCTACAATTACGTTTTTTTTGCAATATTTCCTGTAAAAAATTAATATATTTAATTCATATATTTCTTATTTTTAAAATATTAGAAAGTAAAAATTAAATTTGCAAAAAAGATAATTTGTACTAAAATAAATACACTAATGTATAGATAAAAAAGAGGAAGCAATTAAATGGTTTATGATATATTTTCAAATAAATTATCCATAGGATTGATATCTTATATGGTATTTATAATATCTGCAAGTACACATGAATATTCTCATGCTAGAACAGCTTATATGCTTGGAGATGAAACAGCAATGAATTTGGGCAGACTTACACTTAATCCTTTTGCTCATATTGATATATTGGGAAGTGTAATATTGCCTATAATAGCAGCTGTTACTGGAATACCTGTTATAGGCTGGATGAAAGCAGTTCCGGTAAATCCTTATAATTTTAAAAACTATGAAAGAGATCAGGCATTAGTATCATTTGCAGGACCTTTTGCTAATCTTATAATAGCAACTATATCCTTTGTAATAATGAAAATACTTACTATGCCGATAGACGGAACTTTTGTAATATATAAAATTTTAATGTCATTAGAATCTTATAATAATGCTTTTTCTAATTTTGCTATTAATGGAGTTCCTGTAATTTTAACAATGCTTTTTATGTTTTATATGATTAATATAATGCTTATGTTTTTTAATTTATTACCGTTTCCGCCATTGGATGGAGGATGGATATTAAGATTTTTCTTATCTGATAAAGGAAAAAGCACTTATGATAAAGTATATCCTTATGGATTTTTAATACTTTATGCATTGCTGTTTTTTGGAATATTGAGAACAATATTAGCATTTATACAAAATATGTCGCAATATTTTTTGGGTAAATCTACTATAGGTGTAATATTTTCTATTTAACGAATTTGCCTTGCCACCAGTCCCATTTTGGAGAATAAAACATGTATTCTATAGCAAAGTTAAAAGTAGATGTATTAGGAGCATAACCTTTACCCCATACTACTTTATGATATGATACAGTCATGTATAAAAAATCTGATATTGTGGCTTTGAATTTTACGAAAGGCTCTAAATATGTCATAGAGTAGTCTTTTTTGTATGGAAATACATAAGTTACACCTGTATACAAAGTTATAAATGGAGATGTTATTATTTCTATTGCTCCTACTATTTCTCCTATATTAAATATATCTTCTAATAAATTATCTCTTGTATCAAAAGTGTAGGCAAATAAGAAATTTACTGGTATAACTTTAGGAATTCCTGCTATCATTATTGTCCCGTATATATTTAGAGGATCTTTTACATCCTTATATAAAAAATTATTTTTTCTAAATGTATAGCTTACTCCAAATTTTGCCCCTATAGATAAATACCAATCTAAAAGAGTTGCTTTTACAGAAGTATTAATAGCATCAAATCCGAAACTATCATTCATATTTGTGGCACTTGTCAAATCATTTCTTGAATCCTGCCTTTGATATACAAAGCTTGTAGAGACTCCTATTTCTATAAATTTAATAGGCCTAACTTTAAAATAAGGCATAAATGTAAAATATATATCTCTTCTGCTTATATTTTGATTGTAAGGATCCAATGTATAAAGCTGACCATTAAACCAAGAATTATATTCGCTGAATATTCCTCCTATTCCTACAGAAAACATTTTATTTTTTTCTATAAGAGGGGATATATCAAAATAATAATCATTTCTTTGAGCGAATGAAAATTTTGAAAAACAGAATAGTATAAAAATTGATAAATATAAAATTAAAAATCTATTTTTCATAAAATCTTAAAGGTTTTATTGATCCTTTTTAGGATTTAAGAGTGATAGATTTTTTTCTATATTGTATCTATATCTCAAATCTGTTATTAATAATTGATATTTTTGCTGAGTTTTAGCCTCTATAACTAATGTTTCAAGGGCTTTCTGTGCATCAGCATAAGGTAGAGAATCTATATTATATATTTTGCCGTATTGTTCATAAGCGGCATTAATTTCTTCTTCTGTAGGTTTTGGTATAGTTGTTCTTATAGTTTTATCTATATAGTGTGTAGTAACAGCACTTCTAGTTAAAAAATTCTCTATGGATTTAGCCTGAGGAGTATCATAAAATCCTGTTTTTTTAGCTTCATAGATCATAACTTCTCTAGCCACAAATGCTTTAAACATTCCATCTCTTGCCTGTATTCTTAATGCAGCAGGTATATTTCCTCCTGCCTGTTTCAAAGATTCATTAAACATATTATTAAATTCTGATAATGGAATAGTATGATCTTCAATAGATACACAAGGATCGCTATTTACAGAATATACTAAATTATAATTTGTTTTTGCGGCATCTATAATCTTATCATATTCATTACGCATACGCTCCTGTAAAATTGTAGTTTCTATATCCATAGCAACCTGTTCATAAGTTACATTAGGGCCTACAGCTGCCTGTATACGTGCTTTATTATTATTAAAGAATCTTCTTTTTTCTTCATCAGAAACTACACCGAAATCATCGCTTACTTTTTCCTGCATATATAGCTGTGATATTTGATTGTCTCTTTCTTTAGAGATTAATTTAACGATTTCTTCATCTTTATCATAGCCTTCTTCTACAGCTTTCATGTACATTAATTCCTGTTCTATAAGCTGAGAAGCAAACTGCCATAATTGAAGATCATTTGTAAGTATAATATTTACAGCTTCTTCCGGAGCTCCTCTTAGTATAGAAAGATTTGATATTTCAGAAAGACAATTTTCAACTGTAATGAGTTTTTTTACATTACCTTCTGCATCTCTTATTCTTATAACCCAATTAGAATCGTCCTGAGAATATACAAAATTAAATAATAAAGTAATAAATGAAACTATAAATAATACCTTTCTTAACATATATAAAAAATCCTATTATAAATCAAAATCATCATCTGTTGTATTTTTTTTATTTCTTCCAGTGAATAAACTGAATATAGACTGAACAATATTAAATATATTAAAATTATTCATAAAATCTTTAGTAATTATACTAAAGCTATTAACACTCTCAGCTAAATTATTGAATGTATCATGTACAACATCTAAAGTAGATTTAGCTTTGTCTGCTTCTTCATTTACAGTGTTTGTAATATTATTTATTTTTTCACTAATAGATTCAACATTTTCTAAAATTTTATCAAATCTATTAGTGAATCTAAAATAACTAGCAAGCACTACAAAAAATATAGCTAACACTAATATTAGAGTAGATATTGCAATAAAAGCTAATGATATAGCTATAACATTTATTTGAAATGTAATATCCTGCATTACTCTTCTGCTTCTTCGCTAGATTTTTTTCTTCTTTTATCAAAGAAATCGCTAGTTTTTTCTTTTCCTTTTTCAACGAATTCTGAAGTTTTTAAAACTCCTCTGTGATAAAGATCATCTACTTTATATTTTATATTTTCCACAGTTTCTTTAATATCTTCTCTAGTTTCCTCTCCTGCTTTTGGAGCAAATAGTATACCTAATGCTACACCTGCAGTTAAACCCAATAAGAATGAAAATACTCCTGATACTTCTTTAGACATAATAAAATATCCTCCTAGGTTATATAACTTTTGGCTTAATATTAAATTTAATTTTCTTTTTTGTCAACTAAATAAAACGTTTTATAAAACTTATTTTTACATAAAAAGTAATAAAAAATAAATAGTGATATTGTTTTTTTGTACAAAAGTATTAATATTTAATTCAAAATAATTCAAAAAGTTTTGGAGGTTTATTTATGGAATTAAAAGTATTAAATAAACAAAATAATTCTAGAATGTGCTTAGTGTGCGGATTTAAAAATGATTTAAGTTTGAAAGCTGAGTTTTATGAACTTGAAGATAAATCATTATGTGCTTTGGTTACCTTTAGAGATGTTCATCAAGGATATCCTTCCAGAGTGCATGGAGGAATACTTGCTGCGATTTTAGATGAAACTATAGGAAGAGCTATGATGCCTTATACTGGAGAGGAAAAATGGGGTGTTACTATGACTCTTACAACAAAATATAAAAAACCAGTTCCTATTAATGAACAAATAAGAATAGTAGGAAAAATTACTTCCGGAGACGGGAGAGTTTATGAGGGTGAGGGTTATATACTTTTAAATGATGGAAAAATAGCTGTAACCGCTAAAGGTACATATATTTGTATGGGGCTTGATAAAATAGCAGAAATGGATCCTAACAGCGAAGAAGATTGGTTTGTAGAGAAGAAAGAAAGCGACCCTAAAACTATAGATATTCCTTGATAGTTTGCAGTTTTTATATAATGCATGAAAAATATATAAATTATTATTAAGGTTGAATATAATATTATTAGGAAATATAGGTATTATAACTAAAAAATATTTAGGCTACAATGATGATACAGTAACACATTTTTTATAGTCTTATAGAAAATATTATTTATTGAAACTATACTAATTATGATTGTATGTGTAAACAGTTTCAAAGAAAAAATATAGCTTTGATTTAAGCTTTATAATTTTTGTATAGAATAATAATAAAATATTTGAAAAAATATATATCTTTATATGATTATTAATAAAGCATTTAATTCTATGACAAATAGAATAAATTAAAATGTTTTATTTATATATCCAATACAAGAAAAAACAGAAAATAATTTATCTATAGACTTATGATAAAATAATAATATAATTAAGGAAGAAAATATATTATAGCGTATATATATGGTTGCGGTATTATTGTTTAAGAAATTAAAAGTTATACATATACAAAGTTCTTCTATTACATATTATGTAGTTAATTAATTATATTAAGGTATAAGTTATTGTAGGTATTCCATTAGGGTAATTGATTGATATAAACATTTCTTTTTATTTAGTTTTAAGTATTATAATAAATATATTTGACGCATATATAATTTATAGATGAATAAATGTTTTATCTGGGTTTTGATTTTATATAAGAAATTAAAAATATAGTTTATTCATATAATTTATTACAGATATAAAAATAATAATAGTATAAAATTTTAGCAACATGCGGCTGCTTCTAATCAGTATATGATTTTTATATGTACATCTTTTATAATCTGAATATAGCATGCAGACAAACTAATTAATAAAAAATATTATAATCATAATAGTTTGTTATAATATTTAAAGTCATAAAAAAATTAAAATATAATTTAGTAAAAAAGTGAAAAAAGTATCAAATACTATTGATTTTTTTAGTTTATTGATTTATAATCATCTAACTTTCATAAAAAGCGATTAAAGCGTATAGTATAGTTTCTTAAATTATTAATGCTATAAATGCTCAGTGTGGTTTAATACTGTTTCGTGTTTGAAGTTTTAAAGAATAATTTAGTTATTACCTTTCCGTTAGGATTAGGAATTTAAGAAATAAAATTTGTACAAAAAATAAATATTAGAGGGTTTAGTATTTTATGCCTACAATTAATCAATTAGTAAGAAAAGGTCGCAAGCGTATAATAAACAAAACAAAATCGCCTGCATTAATGAAATGTCCGCAAAGAGAAGGGGTTTGTACTCGTGTAACAACAACTACACCAAAAAAACCTAACTCAGCTATGCGTAAAATTGCTCGTGTAAGAGTAACTAATGGTATGGAAGTAACAGCTTATATTCCTGGTATAGATCACACATTACAGGAACATAACCGCGTTCTTATAAGAGGCGGACGTGTTAAAGACTTACCTGGATGCCGTTATCACATAGTTCGCGGAAGCCGTGAAGCTACAGGTGTTGAAAAAAGAATGAAAGCTAGAAGTAAATATGGTACTAAAAAACCAAAGGCTTAATGGAGTAAAGTAATATGGCTAGAAGAAGAAGAGCACAATCTAGAAAAATAGACGCTGATCCTGTATACGGCAGTGTTGATATAAGTAAATTTATTAATAAATTAATGTATGATGGAAAGAAAAGTAAGGCTGAAAATATATTTTATAAAGCTATAGATGTAGTTAAAGAAAAAACAAATAAAGACGGCTTAGAAGCTTTTAATGAAGCTATAGAAAATATTAAGCCTCGTGTAGAAGTAAAATCAAGAAGAGTAGGCGGTTCTACTTATCAGGTTCCAGTAGATGTAAGAGAAGACAGGCAAAAATCATTGGCGTTCAAATGGCTTATAAACGCTTCAAGAAAAAGAGGCGGCAGAAGTATGGTTGAACGTTTATCAAATGAGATTGTAGATGCTATAGACGGAAAAGGTCAGGCAGTAGCTAAGAGAGATGAAGTTCATAGAATGGCTGAAGGTAACAAGGCATTCGCACACTTTAGGTGGTAGTTTTTAAGGAGTAAGTAAAAAGTGGCACGTCAAATTTCATTAGAAAACACACGTAATATTGGTATTATGGCTCATATTGATGCTGGTAAAACTACTTTAAGTGAGCGTATTCTTTATTTTACTGGTAAGACCCATAAAATAGGAGAGGTTCATGAAGGTGCAGCAGAGATGGACTGGATGGAACAAGAGAGAGAAAGAGGTATTACAATTACTTCAGCAGCAACAACATGTTTTTGGAATGGAAACAGAATTAATTTGATAGATACTCCTGGACACGTTGACTTTACTGTAGAAGTAGAAAGATCTTTGAGGGTATTAGATAGTGCCGTTGGTGTTTTCTGTTCAGTAGGCGGTGTTCAGCCTCAGAGTGAAACAGTTTGGAGGCAGGCAAGCAATTATAAAATTCCTAGAGCTATTTTTGTTAATAAAATGGACAGAATAGGTGCTAACTTCTATGCTGTTTTAGAACAAACAAGAGAAAGATTAAAAGCTAACAGTCACCCAGTAGTTATACCTATAGGTGCAGAAAGTAATTTCGAGGGTGTTGTTGACTTAGTAAATATGAAAGAAGTAATTTGGGTTTCTGAAGACGGCATGAAAATGGAAGAGAGAGAAATCAGACCTGAATTAAAAGAAAAAGCAGAAGAATACAGGAATTCATTGTTAGAAGCAATCGTTGAATACGATGATGATGCTATGAATAAATTTTTTGAAGGTGAGGAAATAGATGTTCCTACTGTAAAAAGACTTATAAGAACAGCTACTTTATCAGCAGAGTTCTTTCCAATGTTCTGCGGAACTGCTTTCAAAAATAAAGGTATTCAAGTATTAATTAACGGTATAGTTGACTATTTGCCATCTCCAGTAGACAGATCAGAAATAGAAGGTACAGATTTAGATGGTAATCCAATAACAAGAAAAATATCAGATGATGAAAAATTCAGTGCATTAGCATTTAAAATAATGACAGATCCTCATGTAGGAAAAATAGCATTCTTCAGAGTTTATTCTGGTATATTAGAAGCTGGTTCTTACGTGTTTAACGCAACAAAAGGAAAAAGAGAGCGTATCGGAAGAATACTTCAGATGCATGCTAATAAAAGAGAAGAAATTGATACAGTATATGCTGGTGATATAGCAGCAGCAGTAGGTCTTAAAGAAACAACAACAGGTGATACTTTATGTCCTGAAAATGCTCCTATAATTTTAGAAGCAATCAATTTCCCAGAGCCAGTAATCAATGTTGCTATAGAGCCTAAAACAAAAGGCGACAGAGATAAAATGTCAGTAGCTTTATCAAGACTTGCTGAAGAAGACCCAACATTCAGAGTAACATTTGATGAAGAAACAGGTCAGACAATTATTGCAGGTATGGGTGAATTACACTTAGAGATTATCTGCGACAGAATGAAAAGAGAATATAAAGTTGAGGCAAATGTAGGACGTCCTCAAGTATCTTATAGAGAAGGTATTAAGAAAACTGTTGAAGTTCAAGGAAAATTTGTACGTCAGTCTGGCGGTAAAGGTCAGTACGGAGATGTATGGTTGAGAATAGGTCCTAATGAACCTAATGCAGGATTTAAATTTAATAATGAAATCGTAGGCGGTGCTGTTCCAAGAGAATATATACCAGCAGTAGAGAAAGGCTGTGTAGAAGCTATGAATACAGGTGTTCTTGCTAATTATCCAATGCTTGATGTTATAGTATCAGCTTATGACGGTTCATTCCACCCAGTAGACTCATCAGAAATGGCATTTAAAATAGCAGCTTCAATGGGATTCAAAGATGGATGTAAAAAAGCAGATCCATATTTATTAGAGCCTATGATGACAGTAGAAGTTGTAACTCCAGAAGATTATATGGGTGATATAATAGGAGATTTAGCTTCAAGAAGAGGACAGGTTCACGGATTTACAGATAAATCAGGTTATAAATCAATTAATGCTACAGTACCTCTTGCTGAAATGTTTGGATATACAACAAGTATCAGAAACGTATCTCAAGGTAGAGCAAGCTATACAATGCAGTTCTCTCATTACGAGGAAGTACCTAAAAACGTAGCAGATGAAATAATAGGTGCTAGAATGGGTAATAATAAGTAAGTAACATAAATAAAAGGTTACTGATTAGTAAAATAAAAAATAATTCCTAAAGTATAAATAATTGGAGGATTAAAATGGCTAAAGGAACTTACGAAGGTAAAAAAACACACGTTAACGTTGGTACTATCGGACACGTTGACCATGGTAAAACAACATTGACATCAGCAATAACAGCAGTATCATCTGCTATGTTCCCAGCAACAGTACAGAAAGTTGCTTATGACTCAGTAGCAAAGGCTTCTGAAAGTCAAGGTAGAAGAGACCCAACAAAAATATTGACAATCGCAACATCACACGTTGAATATGAATCAGACAACAGACACTATGCTCACGTAGACTGTCCAGGTCACGCTGACTACATTAAAAACATGATCACTGGTGCTGCTCAAATGGACGGTGCTATATTGGTAGTATCAGCAGAAGACGGTGTAATGCCACAAACAAAAGAACACGTACTTCTTTCAAGACAAGTAGGTGTAAATTACATCGTAGTATTCTTAAATAAATGTGATAAATTAGATGACCCAGAAATGGCAGAAATAGTAGAAGCAGAAGTAATAGACGTATTAGATCACTATGGTTTTGATGGTTCTAAAACTCCTATTATTAGAGGTTCAGCTATTAAAGCTATTCAAGCTATTGAAGCAGGTAAGGATCCAAGAACTGATCCAGATTGTAAATGTATAATAGACTTATTAAATGCATTAGATACATATATTCCAGATCCAGTACGTGAAGTAGATAAAGACTTCTTAATGTCAATCGAAGATGTATACTCAATTCCTGGAAGAGGTACAGTTGTTACTGGAAGAATTGAAAGAGGTAAAATCAAAAAAGGTGATGAAGTTGAAATAGTTGGTATTAGAGATACTCAAAAAACAACTTGTACTGGTGTAGAAATGTTCAAGAAAGAAGTTGAAGGTATAGCTGGTTATAACGTTGGATGTCTTTTAAGAGGTATTGAACGTAAAGCAGTAGAAAGAGGACAGGTATTGGCTAAACCAGGTACAATTACACCTCATAAAAAATTCGAAGCTGAAGTATATATCTTGAAAAAAGAAGAAGGCGGAAGACACAGCGGTTTCGTAACAGGATACAGACCTCAAATGTACTTTAGAACAACAGACGTAACAGGAGTAATCAACCTACAAGAAGGTGCTCAAATGATTATGCCTGGCGACAATGCTAACTTAACTATTGAATTAATTACTCCTATCGCTATGGAAGAAAAACAAAGATTCGCTATACGTGAAGGCGGTAAAACAGTAGGTAACGGTGTTGTAACAAAAATATTAGAATAATAGGAAAAATAATGAGGGTATACCTTTGATTAATTAAAGATATACCCTTTAATTAAATTAAGAGAAAGCGAGTAATTCAAGCTATGAAAGAACAGAAAATACGAGTTAAACTAAAAGCCTTTGATATTGAGCTTATAGATCAATCAGCTCAGTCTATAGTTGCTAGTGTAAAGAAAACAGGTGCTAGAGTATCAGGACCTATACCATTGCCTACAAGCATACGTAAGGTAACAGTAATAAGAAGTCCGCATGTAAATATTAAATCAAGAGAACAATTTGAGATGCGTATATACAAAAGATTAATAGATATATTTGATGTAAACTCTCAAACTACAGATTCTCTTAAAAAATTAGCGCTTCCAGCTGGGGTTGATGTTCAGCTTAAATAAGCGTTTAATGAAATATTAAAGATAAAGCTTTACTACGTTTTATCTGTAATAGTTTGATAAGTTAAAGAAAGTAGTAAGTAAAATCATTATAGAGGATTCGCCGATGGTAGGAATAATTGGCAAAAAATTGGGTATGACAACAGTTTTTGATGAAACTGGAAATGCTATAGCAGTAACAGTTGTAGAAGCTGGGCCATGCACAGTTATGCAGATAAGAGATAATGAGAAAGACGGTTATAGTGCTATTCAATTAGGTTATGGTGCCGTAAAAGAAAAGCATTTAAACAAGCCGCAAATAGGGCAATTTAAAAAAGCAAATTTAGAGCCTAAGAAATATTTGAAAGAGTTCAGAATGGACGATGCTAGTTCTTATACAGTAGGTCAGGAGCTTAAAGTAGATATATTTCAAGCAGGCGATTTTATAGATGTTAGTTCTTTGAGTAAAGGTCGTGGTTTTGCAGGTGTAATGAAAAGACATAACTACGACGGCGGTCCTATGAGCCATGGTTCTAACTTCAGAAGAAGAGCAGGTTCTATAGGATGTAACAGTTATCCTGCAAGAGTATGGAAAGGTAAAGGTATGCCTGGACACATGGGCAATGCTTTAACTACTATACAAAACTTGAAAGTAGTTGAAATAAGACCAGATGATAATTTGATTATGATTAAAGGTGCTATACCAGGTGCTATTAACAGCATAGTTAAATTGACATCAGCTGTAAAAAAACGCAATAAGAAAAAGAACTCAATGAATTAATTATGACAGGATGATAAAATGGAAGTAGTAATACTAAATGAAAATGGAGATAGCGTAGGCAATTTAGAGGTTGTTGACGAGATATTTAAATCAGAAGTTAACAATAATCTACTTTACGAAGCAATCAAAAAT
>NZ_CALXRN010000018.1 GCF_944390595.1 uncultured Brachyspira sp.
AGATAATAACATTTACTAGACTTGACAAAAAATACATTGCTGAGATAGTAAGAAATCAAATAGCAAGAGTTGCTAACAGACTTAAAGACAGAAGAATAACTTTAGATGTAAGCGATGAAGCTATAGACTATATTGCTGATATTGGTTATGATCCTCAGTTTGGAGCAAGACCATTGAAAAGAGCTATACAAAACTTTATAGAAAATCCTTTAGCTAAAGAAATGCTAGCAGGTAAATATTTAGAAGGAGATACTATAAAGGTAAAAAAATCTGGAGATAATTTAGTTTTTGAAAAATAATTAAAAATGCAGATAGGGTTATTATTATTTAATAACCCTATTTATATTTAGAAATGTAATTTATTGCTTCTTCAATACTATTTTTAAAAAAGTTTACATAATCTTTTATTTCATTTATATTAGTTTTTATATATTTTTGAACTTTTTTATTAATTATATATTTTAAATATCTATCTATAATTTTAATATTAGCTATATTAATATTTTCAATTTCATTTACATCAAAATATTTTTTTATCAACTTCATAGCGTATAAATTCATATTATCCCTAAAATCATCTCTTTTATTTCTTATAGGAATGAACCATACCAATCTGTCTACAAATATATGGAATTGATTACTAAATTTATATAAATACATATCCATAAAAACAGTTAATTCATTTAAAGAAATTATATCATTCACATTTTTTTTATCTCTCAAAGCATTAATTGGAATTTTTTTATTTTTAGACTTCTCTTGATTAAAAGGATATGTAGGAAAGCTATATATTTTAGCAAGTACAGAAAAAGCACTTTGATCATGTCTATTTTCAATAAATATATCAGCATTTGGAATTTTTGAAGGGGTATCATCAATTAGAGAAAAATCATCATAATAAGCTTGAAGCCATTTTTTTATCAATTCAATATTATTAGTATTTTTTAATAAAAAGAAACAAGTTGCCACTAATTGATGAGTATCTATAATATTTGTATCATCTAATACATTAAAATAATTGAATAAATCTGATTTAGTCCACATTTTTTCTAGGTAAGATGTTTCAAAACATAATGCTCCTTTTTCAATAACAGTATCTAAATATTTATAAAATATATCAATACTTTCTTTATTAAAATGGCAACCTATATCAGCATAAAATAAAATATCACCATCATTCATAGATTCTAAAGTTTTAAACACAATAAAAGGCTTCCAACACCAATAACCAAAACCTCTGCTGAGTATTAATTTAGAACGAAGTAAACTTTCAAATTTTTCATCATAAGGCAGATTATATTCATTATAAATAAAAATTTCATCAAATATATCAAAACTTTCTGCTTGTTTTTTGAACCTAATAGCAGAAGGATACAAATCTAAATTATGGAATGCACATAAATATACTTTTTTATCTTTATACATTGTGCATCCTATAAACATAATAAAAAATAAAATTTAAATTTTTTATTATGATAAAATAAAAATATATAAAGATATTATAGTGTTTAGTTACTTGACTTGACTTGACTTGACTTGACTTGACTTGACTTCAAGTATGTTATCTAAAAACACAATATTTACAAACATATCTATATTATATAATAAAAAAAATATATTTCAATACAAAATATAAGGCTGTATAAAAAATTATACAGCCTTTATTTTTTTAATTATTATTTAAATATTATTTTGCAGATGAAGAATTATTATTTTTGCTTGCAGAATCCATACCGGAAATACTATAACGCATTTCTGTATCTGCCATAACATTTTTCATGTTGTAATAATCTAATACCCCAATATTTCCTTTTTTAAGTGCCTCAGCAATAGCTAAAGGTAATTGAGATTCTGCTTCTACAACTTTAGCTTTCATCTCTTCTACCATAGCACGCATTTCCTGTTCACGTGCAATAGCCATAACTCTTCTCTCTTCGGCTTTAGCCTGAGCAATCTTTTTATCAGCTTCAGCTTGGTCAATCTGTAAGAAAGCACCAATATTGCTTCCAACATCAACATCGGCAATATCTATAGAAAGTATTTCAAAAGCAGTACCTGAGTCTAAACCTTTGGCAAGCACAACCTGAGAAATTCTATCCGGATTTTCTAAAACTTCTTTATGAGAAGCAGAACTACCTATTGTAGTAACTATACCCTCTCCTACTCTTGCGATGATTGTCTCTTCTCCGGCACCTCCTACAAGTCTGTTAATATTAGTTCTTACAGTAACTCTTGCAGTAGCTTTAACCTGTATACCGTCTTTAGCAACAGCAGCAATTAACGGAGTAGCTATTACTCTAGGAGAAACAGAAGTTCTTATAGCATCAACTAAATCCCTTCCAGCCAAATCAATAGCAGCAGCACGCTCAAAACTTAAATCCAATGAAGCCTTATCAGCAGCAATTAAAGCATCAGCAACTGCAGTAGGATTTCCTCCAGCTAAATAATGTGCCTCAAGTTCATTGCTTCCTATTTTTAAACCTGCTTTCCATAATTTTATCTGATTCAAAACTATAAGAGATGGATTAACTCTTCTTAAACGCATTGTAAGAAGTGTTATCATATTAATTCTTACGCCGGAAAATAAAGCTGTAACCCAAAGCCCTATAGGGAAGAAACGTAAGAAAATAAGTAAAAATACAAGTATTATAACTATACCAACAAACATTGGTATAATAGGCATATAACCGAAGTCAAGCATAAACTCTCCTTAAAATAAAATTTATATATTAATTATGAACATAAGTTCCTATAACTTCACCAGTAATGGCTTTTGTAATATTACCCATTTTATTCATATTAAATACTCTTATGGGCATATTATTATCATTAGCCATAGCAAAAGCTGTCATATCCATTACACGTAAATTCTGATTAATAGCTTCTTTAAATGTAATCTCTTCATACATTTTAGCATCTTTATTAGTTTTAGGATCTTTATCATATACACCATCAACATTAGTTCCTTTTAATACAATAGATGCCCCTATTTCTAATGCTCTTAATATTGCAGTACTGTCAGTTGTGAAATATGGATTGGATGTTCCGCCGGCTATAACTAAAACATTATCGCGTTCTAATATACGAATAGCTTTATCTCTTTCAAAACCTTCTATCATGCCTTCTATATTAAAAGCAGAAAGTATTTGAGTAGGTATTCCTGCAGCCATAAATCTATCTTTTAAAGCTATAGCATTCATTATTGTAGCAAGCATTCCCATAGAATCGGCTGTAGCTCTAACCATTCCTGTTTTATCCGAAAGCTGCATGCCTCTAAAAATATTACCCCCGCCTACTACAACAGCTATTTGAGTATCATTACAGGCTTCTTTCATTTCTAATGCTATTCTATCAACTACATTATTATCTATACCGTAATTTTTCTGACCAAGCAAAGCCTCTCCTGATATCTTAAGCAAGACTGTTTTTTTCATATGTTGCAACCTCTTAATTATTTATGAAATAAATTTGATATATTATACTATTTTTTTTCATATTATCAAGATTATAAAAATTTTTTCAATGCTTCATTAGTAAGTCTGTAAATTCTGGCATCCTTTACCATTTTGGCACCGGTGGATAAATAAAATTCTATACTGGATTTATTCCAATCCAAACACCACCATTCAAATCTGCCGCAATTACGTTCTAAAGCTATACTAGCTACCTTTTTAAATAACTGCTTTCCATAACCAAAGCCTCTGTATTTCTCATTAACATATAAATCATCTAAAAATAAACCATGTCTTCCTACAAAAGTAGAAAAAGTCTCAAAAAATACAGCATGCCCAACAGGAACATCATCTTCAAAAGCAATTATAACCTCAGCTTTCTTTTTATCAAAAATATTTTCTTTTAAACTTTCTTCTGTAAGATTAAGCTCATGCTCCAAACTCTCATAAGCAGCAAGCTCTTTTATAAATCTTAATATTGTAGGTATATCTTTTTCTTCAGCATATCTCATAGTAAATTTTTTATTATTCATAAATAACAACCCCATAAATTATTCAGCAGCAAATTTTTTCAAATTATCATGGCTTAATCTGTATGTAGTCCATTCTTCCATAGCAGAAGCATTTAATGATAAATAAAAATCAATACTCGTCTTGTTCCAATCCAAACATTGCCAATCAAGTCTTTCGCATCCTCTTTCAACTGCAATTTTGGCTAATTCGTTTAATAAAGATTTGCCATATCCTAAACCTCTGTAATTTGGACTTATATATAAATCTTCTAAATATATACCAGCTTTACCCAAAAAAGTTGAAAAATTATGAAAGAATAAAGCATATCCTATTTCAACATCATCTTCTAAAGCTATTAAAACTTCTGATTTTTTCTTTTCAAATATCCATTCTTTTAATATATCTTCAGTTGCTGTAACCTCATGCTCTAATTTCTCATAAGCAGCAAGCTCTTTTATAAATCTTAATATAGTAGGTATATCTTTAACTTCAGCAAATCTAATACTAAATTTTTTTTCTTTGCTCATACTTTATTATCCTATTATTTATTATCTTCTTATCATTTATCATTTTTCAATTAGCCATTCATCTCCATATTTTTTAACCTCTAAAATTACAGACTCTCCTGCATCATTACTTATGCATAAAGAATCTCCTTCATCGCCATAATTTACTACATTTTTAAGAGTAATTTCATTAGTTATAATATTAAGATAATAATCCATTTCCTGAGTAGCTAAAAACCAGTCATAATCCATACCCTCAACAGCTCCGTCATTTTGTTTATTTTCTTCCAAATTATTTTTTATTTCTTCAAAATTATTTTCTAAATTTTTAATATAATTGTCAGAAAAATATCCCGAATTTTGAAATTTAGATATATAGAGGTATACATTCTCCATATTAATCTCATAATATCCGCCGCCCTCAAAATCAAAATCTACAATTTTATTAAAAATATCACTTAATTCACTGTAATTTTCAGCATACCATCTGCAAGCATTATAGTATGCTTTTTCTTTAGTGCTTTTATCATTAGAATCTACAGCACCTGACATCCCATCAGATTTTTTATATATGCCAGTAAATCCATAACTTCCATTAGGTTCTGTTACCATAATAGTATCAGAATTTATAGGCTGAATAGATATAATATAACCGCCATCCATTCCTACTGTCTCTTCATAATCTAAAGTATGAGCACCTATACCGCATTCAGGTTCAACATATTGATTTTCTTCTAATACCATTTTACTAACATCTGTACTTTGAATATTAGTTACTGTTTGTCCGTTTTCATCTGTAGTTATGCTAATAGCATACAAGTAAAAAGTTTCATCATTATTTTTCTTTAATTCTATAGAAGCATTATAAGCATTTGTATATACATTGTTAAAATTATAATTATTTATATTGCCTACTTCTTCAGGTCTATAGTCTGATTCTGATATTAATATGCCTTCCTGTCTTTCATTATATTTCTGAAAAGTTACATCAGCTTTATTCTCATAAGGGAAATTATCAAAGTTAGGATTTTCTTTTACTTCTCTGTAATAGTAATTAGAATAATAATTTGCTTTTTCCCATTTAGTAATTATAGTTTCATTAGGGTCGCTTTCATAACCTTGATAATTATCTTCATAAAGAATTCCATTTTTTACAGAAAAGCCTTTATAATTTGTAGCAATATTACTTGGTCCTTCTTCGTACTTATCCTGTATATTATAAAGTTCATAATAATAAGCATTAGTTCCGTCTTTTGAAGATTCAAATATATAATTTTTATCCTCTCTATAACTTCCGGAATCATATACATATTCTATATCGCCGTTATCTTTGAAAGTGTATTTAGCCATACCGCTTATAATTATTTTATTCTTTACCTTTTCTAAAAATGCTGCATCTTCCTGTGATAATATTTTTGATGCTGATATAGTTTCATTTGACTGTCCTGAAGCATCATCAGTTTGAGTATTTGTTTTATTACCGCATTGAATTATAATTAAAGACATTATTGTGATAAATAAAAATATTTTTTTCATAAACTATCCTCCAAGAATTAATACCGCAAGTATACTATATAGATATATTTATTTCAATAAAAACATTATTATCCTGCATATATAGAATCTGCAAAAATAAAAAGGCTTTACCAATACAATAACCGATAAAGCCCTTAAATTTCAAACTAAATATAATTAATTAGACTGCTTTTTAAAAACTCCGCTGAATCCATAGCTTCCATTATTTTCAACTAAAACTAAAGCATCAGAACTTATAGGAGTTATATCTATAAAATATGTACCATCAGCCCCAGAAACTTCTCCATACTCCATAGAATTGTCAAATATTTCACAATAAGGCTCAACATACTGATTTTCTTCTAATACCATTTTACTAACATCTGTACTTTGAATATTAGTTACTGTTTGTCCGTTTTCATCTGTAGTTATGTTAATAGCATAGAAATAGAATGTTCCGTCATCATTTTTCTTTAACTCAATAGAAGCATTATAACCGTTTGTGTATACATTATCAAAATTATATTCATTAATATCACCTACTTCTTCAAGTTTATAATCTGATTTTGATATTAACAAACCTCTTGCTATTCTATTATATTTATCAAAAGTTACATCTGCTTTATTCTCATAAGGGAAATTATCGAAGTTAGGATTTGCTTTTACTTGTCTGTAATAGTAATTAGAATAATAATTTGCTTTTTCCCATTTAACCATTATAGTTTCAATAGGATCGCCTTCATAACCTTGATAATTATCTTCATAAAGAATTCCATTTATTATTGAAAAGCCTCTATAATTTGTAGCAATATTACTTGGTCCCTCTTTGTATCTATCTTGTATATTATAAGTTTCATAATAATAAGCATTACTTCCATCTTTTGAAGATTCAAATGTTAAAATAGAATCCATATATTCTAAATCCCCATTCTCTTTGAAAGTATATTGATAATCTCCGTCTATTACTATTTTATTTTTTACATTCTCTAAAAATGCTGTATCTGCCTGTGATAATATTTTTGCTGCTGGTATAGTTTCATTTGACTGTACTGAGTCATTTGTATTAGTATCATTAGAAGCAGTTTGACTATCTGTTTTATTACCGCATTGAATTATAAGTAAAGAAATTATTGTAATCAATAGAAATATTTTTTTCATAAGTAAATCCTTTATAGAATATTAATCATAATATACTATAAAGCTGTATTTATTTCAATAAAAAGATGTTAAAATAAAAATAGAAAAAATTAATTTAATAATCTTGCAACTAAAAGAGTAATATCATCAAACTGAGGCATTTTATCTCTAAAAGATATTGTTTCTTCTACAATATCATTTACAAGCTCTTTTGCATTATCATAATCATTTTTTAAGATAGCTTTAAGTCTTTCTTCTCCGTACTCTTCACCATCTTTATTAAAAGTTTCTGTTATACCATCAGTAAATAAAACTATTGTATCCGATTTTGAATAAGAAATTTGTTTATTCTGATATGTTGCATTCTCAATAAAACCTAAAGGCTTACCATGAGTATGCATTTCATGTATGGAGTCTAAAGAACTAATATCATACTTTTTTATTAAGAATTGAGGCAAATGTCCTGCATTAGAATAGGTAATTGTTTTATTTTCTGTATCAACTACAATCAAGAAACATGTAACAAACATACCGTTATTAGAATCTGCATATATATGTTTATTTGTACTTTCAAGTATCTTTGCCGGATCATCCATTTCAGAAAAATATACTCTTAATATAGAACGGGTCATAGTCATAAAGAATCCTGCACCTAATCCTTTACCTGATACATCAGCAATTACAAGCCCGTATTTAGTATCATTAATCTTAACATAATCATAAAAATCTCCGCCTACATTTTTACTTGGTATGCTGACAGCAGCTACATCAAATAAATCTTTATTAGGAAATTCTTTCGGAAGTACACTCTTTTGAAGCTGTTCTGTAAAATTAATTTCTTCTGTTAGAGATTCTTTTATTTTTGACTCTTCAGATAAAAGTATATGCATGTAATTTTCACCAATCTGCTGTGCAAGCATTTCTAAAAGTGATAAATTACTTAAATTGAATGCTTTATTAATATTTCTCTCTGTAGCGGAAAGAAAGCCAATTATCTCATCTTTTGCTATTATTGGCGCTACTATAAAACTATTTCTAGTATACCTTAAACTTTTATTAGGCTTGAATCTTTGATCTTTATCTACATCTATAGAATATACCGGCTTTCCTGTACGGAGCACCTCAGCAAGAACATTGTCTTCAACAGTTACAACACCATATTTAATAACATCCTCATCTATGCCAATTCCGGCTTTAAATTTAAATACTCCATTCTCTTTTAAAATTACAGATACTCTATGTGCTTCAAATGCTTCGCATACTATACTAATATTATCATTAAGTATTTCTTCTATAGTTTCGCATTTATTAATAGATATGGACATTTGATATAAAGCACCAACCTCATAGGCTCTGGATTGTGCTCTGTCATACACCATTTTATTAACTAAAGCTAATGATACAATATTAGCAAATAATGACATCACAACTGTATCTTGTTCTATAAACTTTCCATTTTTTTTATTTATTAAAAATAATGAACCTATATTCTTTTTTCTTACTTTTAAAGGTACAAATAAAATATTTTTTAATTCCTCGCCAAGAATTTCTTTCATAGGAGTAAAAGCAGAATCTTCCTGAGGATCATTAGAATAAAGCGAATTAGATGTAGTATAAGCTCTTACTGCTAAAGGTTTTTCACTATCTATAATATGTCCGAAAAATTTACTGCCTAATGGACCTATAGACATTTCATAATTTATATTAAATAATTCCTGATCTACTAAATAAAGTAAAATAGAATCTGTATACATTATTCTTTTTATTTCAGATACAATAGCCACCAAAGTCTCATCATGATCATTGCTGGCATTCATTCTCTTTATAATAGAAGAAAAAACCTCAAGCTGCTTTTCGGGATTATCGACTATATCATAAATATCCACTTAATACCTCTAATTTTAATAAGAATCCTATTATATAATTATATCATAGGGCATTTTTATAGTCAACATATATTTTTGATAGGAATAATATATTAAATATTTTTAATAATATATAGAAAAA
>NZ_CALXRN010000019.1 GCF_944390595.1 uncultured Brachyspira sp.
TGTAATACAATGTTCCATTAGCAAATGTGTATGTGGGGATTTGTATTACAAAATTAGTTCTAGTATGATTTGAACCAGCTATAGTAGGATATCCTCCGGATGCATTTTTTATTGCATCTGCAGGCTGATTGAAAGAATTAGCAGTTCCTGCATATAAATTAAATCCTGCAAAGTCTGAAGCAAGTATTCCTGACCAAAAACTTATATAAACAGCATTATTGCTAGGTATCGCTTTTATATCATAAGGTGCATTATATTCATCTACAATTGTGATAAGTTCTTCATTACAAGATGTAAATAAAAAAATTGATGATATTATAAATATAAAAATTTTTTTCATAGTTAATAACTTAATATATTGGCACTAGGCTGATGACAATAATCTATTACAGCACTTGATGTACCATTAACACTCCTTACATATATTTTTCCATAATAGGAATTTCCGCCTTCTGTTATTTTTATTAAATAAAGTCTGTTAGCTGATACTTGTAAATCGGCAGCACCATATCCATTTTCTGGAGGAACTACAACATCGGTTAAAGATGTACCAGCAACTCTCATCATGCTTCCGCCGCTAACATTCCTAAAAACTAATTGAGTTCCGCTTAGAACTAAAGTTGCTATTGCTCTTCCAGTACCATCTATAGTTTCGCCTGCATTTACAGTTCTATTAAGTATTTCAGGTCTTGGAGTTCCCATTTTTACGAAATTATCATAATAGTAATAACTTTCTAATTGAGGGGTTATCTGATATGATGAAACCCATACATATATTGGTATACCGTTATTTAATTCATAACTTGTTAATGTATCTACTTCAGAACCGCCTGTAGAATAGTAATCACCTATTTTTATTGTATGGCTGTATTTCTTAACTGTTGTAAATGGTTTCTCTGTTATTGTAGGCAAATATTTTTGAGGACTGTATAATTTATATTTTCTAGGATCTGTGCTGTCTCCAAAATATATATTATAACCGCTGAATGAAGGCTCATTATTCTGTGCCTCAAATTCTACTGTTAATTGATTATCACCAGGTATAATTTTAGTTATATATGGCTGATTTAATTCTAAAGTTATTCCTGTAACATCCGGCAATCCGCATGAAATGGCTGCTAATATTAATAAAAGAATTAAAAATACTTTTAATACATTTTTCATATTTATATTATACAGATAATTGTAGAAATATCAATACATAATTTATTTATTGGTACTTCCAAATCCTCCCTCCCCTCTTTTTGTATCCGAAAGAGAATCTACTTCTTCAAAATTTATTTTTTCAACTTTAGCAAATACCATTTGAGCTATTCTGTCTCCATGATTTATAGTGAAAGGCTTATCAGTTAAAGATGCCAATATTATTTTTAGTTCTCCTCTGTAATCACTATCTATGGTAGCAGGAGAGTTAAGACAGAATATTCCATTTTTTAAAGCTAATGAACTTCTGCTTCTTATCTGTGCTTCATATCCTTCCGGAATTTCTATATAAAGTCCTGTGGGTACTAATACTATATCATTCTTATTTAATGTTATAGGTTCTTCTATATTAGCATGTAAATCCAATCCCGATGAACCAGCTGTTTGATATTTTGGCAGCGGATTTTTTGATTTATTTATTATTTTTATATTTAACATTATTTTCTCCTAATTATATAATTTTGATTAATTATTATTATTTGAATTATCTAAATAAAAAAGAAAGTATCATTATTATTATAAATGCTGTAATACCTTGAACAAAAGTAGCTAATGTTCTAGCTTTATACGCATCTTTAACACTTAAACCGGATAGTTCTACAACAATCCAAAAATAGCTGTCATTTGCATGAGAAGCTATCATAGAACCGGCACCTATAGACATTAATACTAATACTTGTGATATAGGAGTTGTAAATCCTAATGTATTTAATAGAGGTGCAAAAAGAGTAGCTACAGTAACAACTGCTATTGTAGAAGAACCCAGCATTATTTTTAATGCAGAAGCCATTATGAATGGTAATAATAATCCTATGTTTAAAGATACAAATATGTCTCCTAATTCAGGTATTATTTTTGCAAGTTCTGTTGATTTTAATACCTCGGCAAAAGCACCGCTTGCTCCAACTATTGCTAATATACTTCCGGATGCTCTTATACCATCACCTATCCACATAGATATTTCTTCCTTATTAAATTTATGTGTTAATAATAATGAAAATAGAAAACCTATAAATAGTGCCATACTAGGTTCGCCTAAAAATATGAAAATATTTCTTATTAAGCTGTCGCCAAGTTTAAAAGAATCAAATCTTACAATAGTACCTATAGCCATTAGTATAAGCGGAACAAATATAGGAGCTAATGATTTCCAGGCAGGAGGAAGTCCTCCGATGTCGCTAATTAATGTTTCATAAGTAGGAGATTTATCCGGATAATTAGGTTTTTTTATGTATTTTGATATAAATATTCCATAAATAGCCCCAACTAAAGAAGTAGGTATTGCTATTATTAAACCTATAATAATTACTGTAAGCAAATGTGCTTCCAAACCAAAAAGATTAACAACAGCAGCAGGTCCTGGTGTAGGAGGTATTAAAGCATGAGATGCATAAAGTCCTGTTGATAAAGCCACAGATAAAGCTACTGGGGAAGCCCCGCTTTTTTTAGCAACTGCTTTTCTTAATGGTGTAAGTATTAAATATCCGGAATCGCAGAATACCGGTATTGAAACTATAAAACCTAATATATTCATTGCTAATGCCGGATGAGATTTTCCAACTATTCTTATTACTATTTCTCCAAGTTTTAAAGCAGCACCGGACATTTCTAATATATTACCTATAATACTTCCAAGTACAATTATTATACCTACATTAGCTAAAGCATAACCAAAGCCTTTACCAATTGAAGCAGATATTTCAGTTATATAATTTGTTTCTTTATTAGTTGGAATATGCAAAGTAAATGCTAAAAATATAGCAACGAGCAGCATAGCGATAAATGGATGAACTTTAAATTTAATAGTTAAAACCATTACTACTATTATAGATATGGCAAGCATAGCTATTACAAAATAACTAATCATTGTATATCCTTTATAAATATGATGATATTAATTAAAATTTTTGATTATTTTGAATTAATCTTCTTCAGGAACTTCTGCGTGAATATAGCCTTCTTCAAAAAAATCTACTAGTTCTTTTTCTGCTTCTTTTGCTATTTCTAACATTCCTTCTTCATATTCAATTTCTAATATGAGATTTGCACCTTGAAATGCTCCAAGTCCCATTATATTGAATACACTTTTAGCATCGGCTCTAACACCATTATATAATAGAAATATACCTATGTTTGAATAATCGCTTTTACTTGAAATTTGAGATAAAACTCCGGCTGGTCTTAGATGCATTCCATTTTTGCTTTTGATTGTAACTACATTTGTTAATGTCATTAATTATCCTATGCTTTTAATATATACTTATTATAGTATATTTTTTTATATTTTTCAATATAAAAAATATACTATAATAGTAAGCATTTGTATATCTATACGAATATAAGATTATTTAACTATTAATTGGTTATAGATGTTTAATTTGTAAAAATATTAAATTGTTTTTTACTGCATTATTTTTATTATAAATTAATAAAAATATATAAATAGAAACTTGTTAATATATTATATTTTTTATTGTATGTTATAATTTGTATGAATTGTAAGAATAGTTTTGTGTAATTTTAAATTGAGATAAAATTATACAAAATAAAAAATTAAAATATTTAAAATGTATATTTTTAGTATATAAATGTCTAAATCTATATATATTTATTTATTAGGTATTGATATAATAAAAAAGTATTATATAATAATTTATACTATATAATAAAAATTATCTTTAAGAAATTATGGCGGAATAATTAGGTATGAAATTTAACAATCTATCATTTAAAATACCATTTGTTATAACTATATTATTAATAATTGTTGAAATAATATTAATAACTATAATAATTAAATTTTCTGTAAATTCTATAGAAAATACAGCAATAAAAACGCTTCATACAAGTTTATCATCATATAATGATATGATTAATCTTTATTTTGAAGAAAAAAATCTTGTAATGGATATATATTCTAAAGACACTAATATAATAAATTTCTTAAAAAATCCAACAGATGAAAACAAACTGTTAGCTGAGAATTCATTAAAGAGATTTACCGAAGAAGTGAAAGATACAGAAGTTTTTTATAATTATTCATTAGTAAATTTTAATGCTCAAATATTTTTAGATTCCGTTGGGGGAAAACTTTCAAATATAAACTATGGGAAAGATTCGGAAGATTGGAAAAGATTTGCAAATACAGGTTATGATTTTGCTGGAAGAGATTTTGTGCAGCCGTCATTTTATGATATTAATAATCCTATATATGTTATTTGGAAAGGTATTAAAGATGAAAATGGTAAAGTTTTAGGAGTATTAAATTCATCTATAAATTGGGGAAAATTTTTGAGGGAGTATATAGCTGGTAAAAAGATAGGAGATAATGGAACATTATGTATAATAGATAAAAATAGAAATATAATAGCACATACAGATACCAATAGATTGTATATGCTGCAAAGTGATGTGATTGATAATTCTTCTTATGTGAGAAGAGAAGATGCTAGAAAACCAAAAGAGGATTATTTTTTAAAATATATACTTGAACAGAAAGATGGTACTTATAAGTATGTTAATGATGATGGAGTTAAATATATATGTTCTTTTAAACCGATTAAAAACACATCTTGGTATTTAATTGTAAGTTATACTGATGATGAAATTTTTAAGGATGTTAATACATTAATTATAATAAATATTATTGTATCCATTGTTCTAATATTAGTTATTACTCTATTTTTATTCTTTTACAGTAAGACTATGCTTTCTCCTCTTAATTTATTAGTTAATGAAGCTAAAAAAATAGCGAATGGAAATATTATTATTGGTACTATTCCTGATAAATATTTAAGGAAAGATGAGATAGGAGAATTAGTAAAAACTTTTAGAGATATGAAAAGAGCAATTAGAGATATAATTGATATAGCAGAAAAGAGTATTAATGAAACAAGAGATAATGTTAATGAATTAGTATTAGGAGGCTCAACATTATCTGCTAGAACAGAGGAAAATATTATTGATATAGCATCTGTAGCAAGTTCAACTGAAGAGATAAGTTCTACAATACTGCAGACAAGCATGAATTCTGTTCAAATAGATAGTATGATGAAAGAATCTAAAGATATGGTTGATAAAGCATACGAGAGTATAATAGAAACAGCAGAGACAGCTAAACTAGTATCTGAAGTTTCTTCTAAAATAGGAAATATAACTAAGTCTATAGAAGATATAGCAATGCAGACAGGTCTTTTGGCTTTAAATGCATCTGTGGAAGCAGCACGTGCTGGAGATCAGGGTAAAGGTTTTGCAGTTGTTGCTTCTGAGGTTAGAGCTTTATCACAAACTTCTTCTGTATCTGTAAAATCCATTATAGAACTAATTAATGAAAGTAATGAAAAAATTAAAAAATCTGAAAAATCATCTATGGAATCTAAAAAATTATTTGAAGATATAAAAAATAAAATAGATGAAATGTCTGTAATTGTTAATGAATTTTCAATAGCTTTAAAAGAACAGGAATTAGGAATAAATAAAATAAATGAAAATATGGCTCATATAGAACAAGGTACAAAAAATAATGGAGAGTTTATACATTCATTAAATGATTTATCTAATTCTTTGAAGCAGAATACTTCTAATATAGAAGAGGCTATATCATTTTTTAAAAAGTAGATTATTTATAGTTTTTATTACATACCCCGCCCTATATGTATTATAATTCATTTTGAGTTTATAATTTAATTAAATAGAAATATGAATACCCGCCCTAGTTTTTATTAAATTCATAATCTCTTTAACGCACGGTTAACTTGTTATTATATTTTGTGAAATTTGAATTATGAATAAATCTTATTTTTTTACTTTATTCTGCGTGCAGTGAATAAATTTTAAATTTGATTTTCTAGTAAAAATTCTAAAGAGGTTGAATATAGCAAAAATTATTTATTAATATTTAATATCGATAATACCTTTTTTTATATAGGATTTATGTTATAATATTTTAACTTTTTGTAAGGATTTTTTATGGCTAATAATTCTATAGAAATAAGAGGTGCTAAAGAGCATAACCTTAAAAACGTATCACTTTCAATACCTCATAAAACACTAACTACTTTAACAGGAGTATCAGGAAGCGGAAAAAGTTCTCTAGCATTCGATACTATTTTCAAAGAGGGACAGAGAAGATATTTAGAATCATTGTCAGCTTATGCAAGACAGTTTTTAGGCGTTATGGCTAAAGCTGATGTTGAACATATCGAAGGACTATCCCCTACTATTTCTATAGACCAAAAAAGCGTAAATAAAAATCCTCGTTCTACCGTAGGTACCGTTACAGAAATCTATGACTTTTTTAGATTATTATTTGCAAGACTTGGAGTGCCTTACTGCTCTAAATGCGGACATAAAATTTCTAAGCAAAGCGAAGACCAAATTGCACAAAGCGTTTTAAGGGAGTTTGCTCAAAAAAGAATTCTTGTTCTTGCTCCTATTGTAAGAGATAGAAAGGGAGAGTATAGAAAAGAAATTGAAGAAGTAAAACTTGCAGGTTATCCTAGAATAAGAATTGATAATATAGTTTATAAATTCGATGAAGATGAAATACCAGAACTTAAAAGATATGAGAAGCATACTTTAGAAATAGTAATTGACAGAATAAAAGTTGAAGATAAATACCTATCAAGAATCACTGATGATATTGAGAGAGCTATAAGAATAACAAAAGGTTTAGTGGCATTCTATGAAGAACATGAAAAGAGTGAAGAAGTATTAGAAACACAAAGTCAAGAAAATGCTGAAGAAGATACAAAAACAAAAAAGAAAAAAATTAAAATGAGTAAGCAGTTTGAAATAGATAAGTATTATAAATTATATACGACTGAAAGATCTTGTGCTAACTGCGGACACTCTATTGCTGATATTGAGCCTAATTTATTTTCATTTAATAACCCTATGGGAGCATGTACAGTTTGCGGAGGACTTGGAGTTGAACATGTATTCACTGAAAAGCATATTGTAGAAGATGAAAATTTAAATGTTTATGATGGTGCTTTATCCTGTTTCGTAGATGATCATATTGGTTTTGATATGGAATATGGTATCGATGAATTAGAAGTGATTGCCAAGACTTATAAAATAGATTTAAAAAAGCCTTGGAAAGATTTAACTAAAACAGAAAAAAAATATTTACTTTATGGTACTGATAAAGAAGTAAAATGGAAAAAAAGATTTTGGTATCATAGCAAACTTGTTGAAGAAAGAGTTCCTGGAATTTTGGATAGATTAAAATATGATTATGAAACTTATAAAAATAGTTATTATGCTAATTTTATGGACGAAGTTGAATGTCCTAAGTGTAAGGGAAAAAGAATTAATGAAGATGCTTTGTCAGTAAAATTTAATGGAAAAACTATAGCTGATTTTTCTTCAATGACTATAGAAGATTTATATGATTATTTCACAAAATTAAAATTGAAGCCAAATGAAGAAGTTATAGGTGCTCCTATAGTAAAAGAAATTATTTACAGATTAACATTTTTGGTGAAAGTGGGATTAACTTATTTAACAATAGAGCGTTCCTCACCTACTCTTTCAGGCGGAGAATCTCAAAGAATAAGATTAGCATCACAAATAGGAAGCGGACTTGAAGGTGTATTATATGTACTTGATGAGCCTTCAATAGGTTTGCATCAATCTGACAATAAGAAATTAATTGAATCATTAAAAACATTAAGAGATAAAAATAATACTGTCATAGTTGTAGAGCATGATAAAGAAACTATGGAGGAATCAGACTATTTAATTGATATAGGGCCTAATGCTGGTGTTAATGGCGGTGAAGTTGTAGGCATTGGTGATTATGAAGAGTTTATAAAATCTGATAGATCATATACTGCTAAATATTTACGCGGCGATGATGATATAGAGATTCCTAAACAAAGACGCGAAGGAAACGGAAAGTTTTTAAAAGTAATTGGAGCTAATCAATTTAATCTTAAGAATATAGATGTTGAGTTTCCTTTGGGTGTATTTATTGTTGTTACAGGACTTTCAGGAAGCGGTAAATCTACTTTAGTTGAAAATATTTTAATGCGTGCATTGCATAATTATTTTTATGGTAAGACTTTAACTCCAGGAAGCCATGAAAGAATAGAAGGACTTGAAAATATTGATAAGGTTATAGAAGTTGATCAGTCTCCTATAGGAAGAACACCAAGGAGCAACCCAGCAACTTATACAAAAGTTTTATCGCCTATAAGGGATTTATTTGCAGCTACTAAACTTGCTAAAATGAGAGGATACGATAAAGGAAGATTTTCATTCAATGTAAAAACAGGAAGATGTCCTACTTGCGAAGGTGCAGGAGTTATAGAATTAGAAATGCAGTTTCTTTCTAATGTATTAGTGCCTTGCGAGGAATGCGGAGGAAAGAGATTTAATGCAGAAACTTTAGATGTTAAATATAAAGATAAAACTATTTATGATGTTCTTGAAATGAGTGTATCTGAAGCGATTGTATTTTTTGATGGTATAACTTCTATTACAAGAATATTAAAAATAATGGAAGATATAGGACTTGGATATATAAAATTAGGTCAGCCTTCCACTACTCTTTCAGGAGGAGAAGCTCAAAGAATAAAACTTGCAAGTGAACTTCATAAAATATCTACAGGAAACACTTTATATATATTAGATGAGCCTACTACAGGACTTCATTTCGAGGATATAAAGAAATTATTAAAAGCATTGGACGGACTTGTTGAGAAAGGAAATACTGTTTTAGTTGTAGAGCATAATTTAGATGTTATAAAATGTGCTGATTATATTATAGATATGGGGCCTTTAAGCGGGGATAAGGGAGGAAGAGTTGTTGCCGAGGGTAAGCCTGAAGATATAATAAAAGTAAAAGAATCTCTTACAGCAAAAGAACTTAAAGAAATATTAAAGCCTTCAAAAAAGAAAAAAGAAAATATCAAAACAGAAGAAACAAAAAAAGAAGAAAATACTTCTCTTATTATAAAAGGTGCTAATAAACATAATCTTAAAAATATAAGCTTGACACTTCCAAAAAATAAAATAAATGTCATAACAGGTGTATCAGGAAGCGGAAAAACTTCTCTTGCATTCGATACTATATTTAAAGAAGGACAAAGAAGATTCGTTGAATCGCTTTCTACTTATGCAAGAAGATTTTTAGGAAGATTTGAAGATGCTAATGTTGAAAAAATAGAAGGATTAGCTCCTGCAATTGCAATTGATCAGAAAAATGTAAGCAGAAATCCCCGTTCTACTGTAGCAACGGTTACAGAAATTTATGACTATTTCAGACTAATTTTTGCTAGAGTATCAAAACCTCATTGTCCACATTGCTCTGATAAAGATACTTTAAAAGCTGAAACTCCTTCCATACTTGCAACTGAAATTGTTGATACTATGGATTTGCATAAACTTGTTATAATTTCTCCTTTGTATCATAGCTCATTTAATCATAGATTTACTTTCGATGATAATGATGCAAAAGATATTAAAAAGATTATAGAAAAAACCATAGAAGCTGGTTATGTAAGAATGCAGATCAACAATAATGATTATGTTATAGATGATATTACAGATGAAGATATTAAAGAATTGTCTAAAGAAGAAATATATTCTGTAGGTATAGTAATTGACAGGATTGTTGTAGGAAAGGATAAAAGAGCTAGAATTGCAGATGCTATTGACAGAGCAATGGATTTATCAAATGGAGTAGCACATATAAAAGCCTCTCATGGAATAATAGTAAAAGAAAGTTTCCATACAAAATTTCCTGCCTGCTTGCTTCATGGAATATTATTTGATTTTGAAGTTACACCAAGACATTTTTCATTTAACTCTCATTGGGGATATTGTGAGGAATGTAAAGGACTTGGAAGCAAACCTACGTTCAGTATAGATTTAGCAATAAAAGATAGTACAAAACCATTATTTGATGGTGCATTAGATACAGCTATTCATAATATGTTTTCTACTCCAGGAAAGCATTATACAGATTCTTTAATGAGATTTTTAAGAAGAAGCGGAATAACAAAAAAAGATTTATATGATACTCCTTTCAATGAACTAGATAAAAAAGTTATTGACACATTCTTCTTTGGAGGCGATTATTCTGTAGGAAATGTTATTACTGAGTGGCATTCTAATAATGATGTTACAAGTGATGATTATTCAGAATGGAAGGATAAATCACTTGGTAAATTCTTTATTGATGAGGAATGTGATTCTTGTCATGGAGAAAGACTAAATGAAATAATAAGATCATACACTATACAAAATAAAAATATAAGCCAAGTATGTGCAATGACAGTTGAAGAAGCTATTAACTTCTTTGATGAACTTCCAAATCTTTTGACAGAAAGAGAAAACACTATATCAAAAGAAGCTATAAAAGAAATAAGAACAAGATTAAGTTTCTTGGATAAAGTAGGACTCGGATATTTATTTTTAAACAGAAAATATGCAACACTTTCAGGCGGTGAGGCACAGAGAATAAGACTTGCTAGTCAGTTGGGATCTAAACTTACAGGAGTACTTTATGTATTAGATGAGCCTACTGTGGGACTTCACCCAAGAGATACAAATCATTTGCTTGATACATTAAAAGAATTGAGGGATTTAAAAAATACTCTTGTAATAGTAGAACATGACAGAGATACTATGAAGGCTGCTGATAATATTGTAGATATGGGGCCTTATGCTGGAGCTTTCGGAGGTGAAGTAGTTTTTCAAGGTAAATATGATGATATATTAAAAGATGATAATTCGCTCACAGGAAATTATTTAAGCGAGAGAAAAAAAGTATTTGAGAAAACTGCTGTAAGAAATGAAGAAACTGAATGCATAAAATTAAAAAATGTTTCAACAAACAATTTAAAAAATATTGATGTTGATATACCATTAAAAAAGATAGTAGTTGTTACAGGAGTATCAGGAAGCGGTAAGTCATCATTGATAATAGACACTCTCTACCCTGCTCTAAAAAAACGCAGACTAAATCAATATTCAAAATTTGAAAGTGTTGAAATACCTAGCATTGTTTCTGATACTATATTAGTTGATCAAATTTCAATAGTTGGTTCTATTAGAAGTACATTAGTAAGCTATAGTAAAGTGTTCGATAAAATAAGAAACATATTTGCTAAAACGCCTACAGCAAAAGCAAAAGCATTCGCTCCGGGAAGATTCTCATATAACGGCAAAGAAGGAAGATGCAATATATGCGAAGGTAAAGGTATAAGAAAAATTGCAATGCACTTCTTATCTGACATGGAAATAGTCTGCGAGGCTTGCGGAGGTAAAAGATACAATGATGAAACTTTATCCGTAAGATTCAAATCTTTAAACATAGCCGAAGTATTAGAATTAACAGTTGATGAGGCAATAGAGTTTTTCGACTTCGACAAATCAATTACAAAAACTTTATCAATAATGGGTGAGGTTGGACTTGGTTATATAAAACTTTCTCAAAGGCTTGATACTTTCTCAGGCGGTGAATTACAGCGTTTGAAGCTTGCTACAGAATTAGCGAAAAAACAAGGGGATGAGCATATTGTATACATATTAGATGAACCTACTACAGGGCTTCATTTTGATGATGTTAATAAACTTCTCATAGCTTTAAACAAATTAGTAGAGAAAGGACATAGCGTTATAATAATAGAGCATAATCTTGATGTTATAAAAACTGCTGACTATATTATTGATTTAGGTTTAGAGGGCGGCACTAACGGAGGAGAAATCATTGCTAAAGGAACTGTTGAAGAAATTTTGGAGATGAAAAAAGGCTACACTTGGAAGTATATTTAGCATTGAAATTTATTTCTTACTAAATCATTTATTGTATTGATATTTTTATTTATTGTAGATGTTTCTCCTCTGCTATCTCCTCCTGAGTAGCTTAACCAATTAAAGCTGCCTATTATTGCAAAACTTTCATCACAAATCAATATTTTAGAATGATTATGATCTTCTTTTAAAATTAATAAATCCTTGTATTTCTTTTGTAGTTCATCTAATTTATTTTTTGAATCTTTATCAATAGAATTTTTATCATTTCTATTTCTCTTTTTCATACCATAAGATATTATTATTTTTATATTTCTTTTTAATGCATCTTCTATTTTTTCTTCATATAATTTTAATACTTCATATTTTATCCAAGGAGATTGAATGTATATAATTTTTGAAGCTTTTTCTAATATATATTTAAAATATTTAGGATGTTCAGAAGCATTTATTAATTTTCCATCTTCTATTTCATCAAAATTTGTATTTATATTATATTCTTTCTTAATTTTTTCATGCTCTTGATAATCCGCAGATTTTTTATTTGAGATTTCCATTTTATTAATAATTTTATTAAATTTTTCAGTATTTTCCTCATCTTCTATATAATTATTATTAATTATTAATCTCTTCTCGTCTCTATTATCATTAGTATAAAAGATACAATAATATTTTTCAAAAAACTTTTTTGTTATTTTTATTTCTGATATATTTACTATCTTATTATCTGCTTTGTATATTGTTTCATATAACACTTTATATACTGTTTTTATTTCTGTGATATTCTCCAACAATGTTTCTGTTCTAGGATAAACTAATAATTTTGGTTTTAATTCATATTTATCTTGTTCTGGAAAACTTTTTGTATCATATTTTCTATCAAAATTCACACTTATACCTTCTCCTGTAATTCCATCTATTTGTACATATGCCGTATTATTTTCTACTATATTTTCAAATGCATTATTTTTTATTTTCTTGCCTTTTTCTGTTATTGATAAGTTTTTTAAATCTATATATCCAGACATATTCAAATCTGATAAAATACTGTTAAATATATCATCATCTAAGCAAGTTATTTCTTTTAAAGTATCTAATATATTTATATCTCTAAATGATGCTAATTCTTCTATTATGGATAATATGCTTATATAAATTGGATGTATTTCTTTTTTTTCATTTTTTTGATATAAAACTGTAATACTATAATATGGATAATAAACTTCTCTTACATCATATATTGAATAATTTAATTCTTTATTATCATTATCAGAATAATAATCATAAAATTTATGATATATCATTTCTTTACTTATATTGTTTTTAGTAGTATTGTTAGTATTATTTTTCATTTTTCTACATCCATATAATTTTTGGCATCATAGATATTATATTTATCTGCATTGTTATATATATATCCTATTATACTTTTAAAAGGATTATTATTATCAGAAGTAGTACTTTTATATAAGAAATCTATATCTCCTACTATGACTAATAATTCTTTTGCTCTTGATAGTGAAACATTTAGCCTTTTTTCATCTGCAATAAAATCTATTCTATTTCCTCTTGGATTTTTTTGGCTTCTTACAGAGTCGTATATTATATAATCTCTATCACTTCCCTGAAAACTATCAACAGTACCTATATCTATATTTCTATCTTTAAAGTTATTTATATTATGATATAAATATTCTTTCAAAAAAACTACTTGTGCTTTATAAGGAGTTATTATCCCTATTGTTTTATTTAGATTATTATTATTAATTCCTTCAAATATCTCAAGCAATATATTTTTAATAATTTCAGCATTTAGTCTATTTATTTTTCCTGTTCCTTTTTTTTTTTTTTTTCTTTTTTCAATTTTAGAAGTTGATATAAGAACTACACTTGAAGTATATTTATTTAAATTATGATTTCTAATAATCTTATCACTAGTTGTTAATATTCCGTCATAAAATGCATTATTATATAATTGACATATTTTATCTTCACTTCTATAATTTGTTGTAAGTATATGTTTAAACAGGTGTTTTTTATCTTTTTCCATTCTGTTAAATATTCTTTCAAAAAAAGAAGTTTTTATATTTTCTATATCACTATTATCATTTTTTAATTTTGAAAATACATCATCATCTATTACAGGAGCTAATTGTTTCTGATCTCCTACTAATCCAAATTTATCTGACTTTATGATAGGTACTAATAATTCACTTAATGTTGCTCTTCCTGATTCATCTACTATTGCCATATTAAAAATAGTACTTCTCCAATCTTTTATAGATGAAATTCCTAAAAGTGTTCCAAAAAATACATTTATGTGCTTTAAGAATATATTTCCTATTTCATAATCTATACCGTTTTTATCAGATGAATGAACTTTACTGCTTACAGTCTGTATTTTTTCTAAAAAGTCTTTTTGTAAATGTTTAAATCTATCTTCTATATTAGAAGACTTAATATTTTCTATTGTGCCATTTATTATTTTATCCAATACTTTTTCTTCTGTGTATAATTGTGCCTTTTCACTAATTTTATTTTTATCGCGTCCTATTCTTAATACTTTTATATTTTCATTATCATCGCAAATTTTTTCTAATACATTATCCAAGGCCTGATTACTTTGAGATGATATTAATATTTTATTTCTTTTTTTATCTTTCAAAATATTTTTTATAATTTCAACGATTGTTGTAGTTTTTCCTGTACCCGGAGGTCCTTGTATAAGCATAAATTCAGACTCTGGTGCTAAACTTATAGCTTTTTGTACTGCTTCCTTTTGATTACTGTCTAAGTCTTTATTATCTATATATAAATCTTTTAAAGTAAAATCTTTTAACACAGATGGTTCATTTATTTTTCTAAGCAAATAAGGTATCTGAGCATTTCCTGATTTTAATTGATTTAATGCACTTTTTCTTTTATTAAGTAAAATTTCTTCTACTGTATAATCATAAGCTATATTATATTTTTGTTTTTCATCTTTTTTAAAAGTGTTATTTTTATTTAATTCTATTTTTTGTTTTTCATCTATCTCTATAATTATATTTTCTTTTCCATTTATTATAATATCTCTTTCAACTACTCCTGAACATATTATATTATCTTCTTCTAGATTTGCTATATCATCTATTTTATTTTTTTGATTATGAGGTACTTTACTTATAATTACCTTATTTCCTGTTTTAAACTCTTTTTTATCAGAATCATTGTATGCTAAAAAAGTTATAGTATTTGAAGATTTTGTAAGTTTATCAAATGAACAAATCTTTGCCATTTTTTTATCATTTAGAACCTCTTCCTCTTTTTTTAATAAGTCTTCTTCATTTTCTATTGATTTAATATCTATTTTATAGTTATTATATTCTTTTTTATTTTCTTGATATTTATTATATAATTCATCTACAAGACTTTTTATATCATTAAAATTATAAATATTATCAGGATTTCCTATTTTAAATTCAAATGATATATCATAGTACATAATACCATTTTTTTTTATATCTTCACTTTTTCTTGTGTCCTCACGTATTGAAAAACAAAAGAAATTATGAGGATTTTTATTGTAGTCTGCAGAACAAAACAATATTAAATCATCTATTAATATATGAATTTCATCATCATTTTCTCTTTCACAATATAATAAATACGGATAATGTTTTTTATTTTTAGATGATAAATGCAGGATTAAATCTAAATCTGAATTGATTCTATTAGCCATTTTATATTTATTAGCACATTTAATATGAATTGATATTAAATATTTTTTTTGATTTTGTGATGATATTACTTTATGTATTTTTATTAATTCTTCTTTTAATTCATTAGGTTTTATTCTATCATTTGGATTAATTTCAAGTGTTTTTTTTATTAAAGGAAATAATTTTTTATCTTCATTTTTTAAGTTATTTATATATTCTCCATTTTTATTATATATAATTTGAAAAATATTATCTAAATCTTCAGGCGATTTATATGATTTAAATATACTTTCATCTATGGAGTCCGTAAGAAGTTGCAGCATTGATAGTCCAAAAGAAAATATATCAGTTTCAGAGTTTATAGGTTCTTTTATCATTTGTAATTGTTCAGGAGAATGGTATAGAATATCTTTTTCTGTAGATATGTTATCTAAGCTTTTACAATACAAATAATTTTTTCCAAAATCAAGCAGATATACTGTATTTTCTCTATCTACCACTATATTATATGGTGTTATATTTCCATGAATTAAATTTTTATTGTGAAGAAATATTATAGCTTCTGATATTTGTATATAACATTCAACTAATATGCGTCTGTTTTTTTTTAAAGTATTATATATTTGTTCCAGATACATATTATTATATTCATAAATCATATAGAAATAATTATTATCTTCTTCTATTTCTATATTTAATATGTTTTTATGTTTGATAGATGATAAATCTTTTATTGTAAATGATATTATATCTGATTTTTCATTTTTTTGTATTGGAATTATATGATATTCTATATTATTATAGCTGCATTCTATGTATCTTTCATTGATTTTATTAATTTGATATTTATCTTTTATCTTATTTACTTCTGAAAAATCATCATACATAACTAATCCTAAACTATTTATTCTGCATAATATCATGAATTATATTAAATTGCAAATATTTAAGTATATATAATTAAGAGGATAGTTAAATAATAACTACCCTCTTATACACTTTATAAATAGATATTTTTATTATTCAAATATTGTTTTGTATCCGTCTTTCAAATAAGGTTTGATTTCTTCTGTTGGTATTAATACTCTAGTCTCACCTATTGCATAATGTCCGATCTCGTATATTCCCCAAGTAAATACTAAACCTTTTGATGTCAAATAGAAATTGTTGTTTTCTAATGAAAGTTCATCTAATCCGAAATAAGAATTAGCATCTCTGCCTTCTATTTTTACTAGCTTATCTACTATTAATTTAATCAAGTCAGCATTTTTTAAGTCTGTAATTAAATCTGCTATTTTTAATTGATTTCCTGTTTCTAATGAGTATACACTGTTTACTGCAGCATAGTTTCCATGTGCACCGCCTGTATATTCATAAACCATTTTATTTATAGATACAACTTTTTCACTTAAATAGTCTATGCCGAATTGAGAAGAATAATTTTCTATATGTGATATATAATCGGATTTTACCCACTCATCATATATAGGAGTCATTTTATTGCTTATTAAACTTTGAGCTGTTAATAATTTACCCAAATCATTGAAAGTGCTTGCATCAGTTATTCCAAAATCTTTATTTATGTCTAAATTAATTTTATCAATACTTGCAG
>NZ_CALXRN010000020.1 GCF_944390595.1 uncultured Brachyspira sp.
CTTTCATGCTTAGCAGAACCTTTAGTAGAGAAAGAAAGCAAAGCAACTTTAGGTTCAATTCCTGTCATAATTTTATAAGATTCAGCAGTAGACTCAGCAATATCTGCTAATTGTTCAGAAGTAGGATCCGGTATAACAGCACAATCAGCAAAACAAGCTATTCCATTGCTGAATAAAGATTTATCAGGACTTTCTACAAAGAAAGTAGAAGATAATGTTTTAATACCTTTTTTAAGTCCGATTAAAAATAAAGCAGCTCTAAGCATTTCACCAGTTGCATATACAGCTCCTCCAACCATACCATCAGCATCATTAGCAGCAAGCATAGCAGCACCTGTATAAACAGAGTTATTAATTATTAAATCTTTAGCCTGATCCTTAGTCATGCCTTTTTTCTCTCTAGCTTTGAAAAGCATATCAATGTAGCCTTCTGTTCTAGCATCCTTGTTAGGATCAAAAATCTTAGCAAAATTTCCATCTAATTCTAATGCATTCTCTTTTGCTAAAGCCTCTATTTTTGCTGTATCTCCTACTAATACAACCCATTTAACTAATTGATCTTTTTTTAGTATAACAGCGGCCTTAACATGTCTTTCATCATATCCTTCAGCTAAAACTATAGTCTTAGGATTAGATTTAACTTTTTCTTTTAAATTGTCCATAAATGAAGCCATAATAAAAACCTCTTTAAAATAAAATTACAGTTCTATTTTAATACATAAACAATAATTTTGCAAACATATACCCGTTATATGTAATTTTAATAAAAGAAATTTTTTTATATAAAAAAGCACCCGCTGTAAAAACAGCAGGTGCTAATATATTTATGAAATTATAGATCTTCTCTATTGAAAGGCATAGACATACATCTAGGACCGCCGCGGCCTCTAGATAATTCAGCAGAAGGCATTATATGAGCTTTTATTCCAGCATCTTGTAAAATTTTGTTAGTTACAGTATTTCTAGAATAAACAATAACCTCACCAGGAGCAATAGCCAAAGTATTAGAACCATCGTTCCACTGTTCTCTAGCAGCTGCAATCAAATCATTACCTCCGCATTTAAGAAGAGTAACTTTATCTAAGTTCAAGTATTTAGCTAAAGTTTTATCTACATCCATAGTTTCTTCTTTAATAGCGATACCGCCATTTCCATCTCTAGTAATAGCGTAAGTAGTTAAAGGTCCTTCAATTTCAGGATGCATTACAAACTTATCTCTGTCAATCATAGTGAATACAGTGTCAAGATGCATGAATGCACGCTTTTTAGGAATATTGAATGCTAATACTGTTTTGAAAGAAGTGTTAGCATTAAATAAGTTTATAGCGAGTTTTTGAACAGATTCAGCATCAGTACGTTCAGAAATACCAATAGCAAGAAGCTCTTTAGAAAGTATTAATTCGTCACCGCCCTCTATAGATGTAGTATCATTTCTCTTATACCACATAGGAACTTCTTTTCCTTTAAATCTAGGGTTGTGTTCAAATGTGTACTTACCAAATAAAGTTTCTCTGTTACGAGTTACTGTACGCATATGATTTAAAGATACACCATTACCTATGATAGCGAATGGGTCTCTAGTAAAGTACAAATTAGGCATAGGATCAACAGCAAAAGTATAATCTGGGTCAAATACGTCAAAAAAACTACCTCTATATCCGCTAATTTCCTCTTTTCTTACACCTGCCATCATTTTCAACACGAGCTGTTTATTATCTTTGATATCGGAATAAAACTTTAATAATAAGTCTTTCTTTTTACCATAAGCATTCAAATCATCAACAAAGTCCATAATAAACTGATCTCTTACCTTAGGATCAGATATACTTTCAGCAGCTAAATCTTCCAAATATAATACTTCTACTCCATTATCTCTTAAGATTTTAGCAAAAGCATCATGTTCTTCAACAGCTACATCATAATAAGGTATATCATCAAACAATAATCTTTCAAGTATATCAGGAACTAGATTTTCTAATTCGAGATATGGCCTGTGCAATAACACAGTTTTTAATTTTCCAATTTCAGAATAAACATTTAAACCGTTGTCCATAAAAATTCTCCTTTTATCATATCACCTATTATTATTGTTTTTATTAAGCTTTTTTAGCTTGAAGATCTTCATCTGGGAATCTTTTCATTCCATTTCCAACAAATCCTACTATTAAATAAACTATAGAGCCTAATAAACCAGCAAGTATAGGAGCTTCAACCCAACCAACATTTAATTTTAATATAAATATTGTACTAGTTATTAAACCAACAAGCATAGAAATTAAAGCAGCAGTTATATTAGCCTTAACAATAGGTCTCATCATAATAGGACCAACAAACATAGCTATCAAACCGCCTGTACCTATATAAGCTATTTGGTTAAGCATACCTTGAGGAGCAAGATATGTTAAAATTACACCCCATACACCTGTAAATATAACTCCGAATCTATTGATTAATGGACTGCTTTTCTCAGGGTTTCCTGAAATAGAAACTACTAAGTCGTGAGAAAGCGCAGAAGCCAAAGCCTGTAATACAGAACTTATAGTAGATAACATCGCAAACAAGATGAACAATATTATAAGTCCTGCAATTGCAGGCGGCAAATAAGTAGTTAAGAATACTGGCATAGCACTGTCTGGATTAGCCAAACCAGGTTGTTTATAGAACATATAAAGACCTGTTATAGGAATAAGACTTAATATAATTCCTATAGGAGCCATTATAAGAG
>NZ_CALXRN010000021.1 GCF_944390595.1 uncultured Brachyspira sp.
TGCATCCTCTATATTTTTTATAAACATATCTTCATTTTTAATTATAGGGTCTGCAGGCAGTATTACAGTAATAGCATCACCTAATTTTTCTTTTATGGTTAATATACCTAAAGTAATTGCGGCAGTAGTATCTCTTCCCATAGGTTCGTATATTATATTTTCTTTTTTAAAATTAGGTATGTATTTATCAAAGGATTCAGAGTATCTTTTTCCAGTGATTATAAATATATGTTCTTCATCTGTGATTTTTAAGGCTCTGTCTATGGTTTGTTCTATTAGTGATTTATTTTCTATGATATTTAAAAACTGCTTTGGTTTATTTTCTCTACTTAAAGGCCATAGTCTTTCACCTATTCCTCCAGCCATTATAAGTACAGCTATATTCATTTTATTATTTCCTTTTTTCGTATTATTATATAATTTACAATATATATTATATTCAAAAATCAATAAAAAACAACAAAGATATTATTTTATATATAATATTTTTTATAAAAATGGAATACTATATCACTAAAAATTGTTAGAATAATTAATTTTATTTATTAAACTCAAACACTTGTTGTTTTATGTTTGCCTATTAGTATTAAAAAAATATTATTTACATTTCATACATTAAATAAAAAAAAAATGTTTTTTTTGTAAAAAATGTAGTTCTTATATAAACATAAGTAAATTTTGTTGTATTAATATAAAATATTCTTTAATATTTTTATTTGACAAAATTATGATTATGTATTAATCTTTATCTATAATGGGGATAAGTTAATTTTTTTATAAAGAATTTTATTTTGAGGAGTATTATGAATAATAGTGAGCAATTAATATATGATGATGACGATTTGTTGTCGCCTATAGATGCCGCGAAAATAATAGGGGTCTCTAGAACAACAGTTAATTATTGGGTCAGACATTACGGGTTAAAAGCGGATGTTACTCCGGGCAAGAGATATAAAATACGTTATGCCGATTTGAAAGCCTTTTTAGCCTTTAATAAGAAGGAAAAGAGAATAAAGTTAAAAAGGAAACGTTCTAAATATAAGCTTGCTATTATTGAACCTATGGAAATAACTAGAAAAAATTATATCGATTGGCTTAGTAATGATTATGATGTTGTATGCATATCTAATTTATTAAGCCCTCTTAAAGAATTAAAAAAAAATGCTCCGGATATAATCTTAATGGATATTAATTTGTCAGAGGACAAGGATTATTTTTATTTATTAGATGAGATAAAAAAAGAAATTTCTCTAAGAACCGCACTTATCATAATTATAACCAAAAAATACAATGAAGATGATGTTGTTAATGGGCTTGAAAAAGGAGCTTGTGATTATGTAAAAAAGCCTGTTGGACAGAATGAGCTTAAAGCTAGAATAAAAAATGCTATTAGATTTTATGTAGATGTATGAACTTATAACATACTTACAGGATCTATGTCTATTTCTATGTAATTACCATTTTGAGCTATGAAGTTATCACTTAACTTGCTGAAGAAGCTTTTTAATAGAGCATGAGATGGAGTTTTTATGAGTATGTTCCATCTGTAATATTTGTTCAATTTACTTATTGTACATGGAACAGCTCCTAATATTATAATTTTATCAGAGTGTTCATAAATGGACACTCTTAACATATCTGCAATAATATTAGCATCATTTTCTACATTTTTTTCATTTGTACCTCGTATTACCAATCTTACAAGCCTTGAGAATGGAGGATAATTAAGAGGTGATTTTCTTTTTTCTATCTCATTATTATAAAAAGAAATATAATCATGGTTTTTTGCACATTCTATGCTATAATGATTTGGGGAGTATGTTTGAATATATACCATACCTTTTTTATCTCCTCTTCCGCTTCTCCCTGCAACTTGGGTTATGAGATTAAATGTTCTTTCTGCACTTCTGAAATCTGGTATATGAAGAGACATATCAGCAAATAAAACACCTACTAATGTTACATTAGGAAAATCAAGCCCTTTTGCTATCATTTGAGTTCCTATAAGTATATCTATTTCACCATCAGAGAATTTTTTGAATATTTTTTCATAGTTTTTAGTTCCGCCTACTGTATCTTGATCCATTCTTTCTATTACTGCATTTGGAAATAGTATATTTAAATTTTCTTCTACTTTTTCCGTACCGCTTCCTATACGTTCAAAATGTCCTATTCTGCATTCATCGCATAATTCTTCTAAAAATTGAGTATATCCGCAATAGTGACACATAACTACATTTTTTTTCTTATGATAGGTTAAAGAAACCGAACAGTTAGGGCATTCTAATACTTTTCCGCAATGTGAACAGCTTACAATAGGGGCATATCCTTTACGGTTTAGAAAAAGTATAATTTGTTCTTTTTTTTCCAGCTTATTATTTATCTCTTCAACTAGCTTTTGCGTCATCATTGGAAATATATCTGATTTTTTTTCATGCTTTAAATCCAATATTTTAACTTCAGGCATATTTACAGAAGCTGCTCTTTTGTTTAAACTTAAAAGTTCTATTTTACCAGTTTGGGCATAATAAAAACTTTCTATAGAAGGAGTAGCACTTCCTAAAACTAATGTAGCATTTTCTTGTTTTTTTCTATAAAAGGCTATTTGTCTTGCATGATATCTAGGTGTATCTCCCGCTTTATAGCTAGTTTCATGTTCCTCATCTATAACTATTATTCCCAAATTTGGAGTAGGGGAGAATATTGCACTTCTTGCTCCTATTACTATTTTTATTTCATCCTTTTTTATCATTTGCCAATATCTGTATTTAGCATTTGGTGATAATTTGCTATGAAGTACAGCTATTTTTCCTTCAAATCTTTCGGCAAATCGTTTTATAGTTTGAGGTGTTAATGATATTTCCGGTAATATTACTATAGCCTGCTTTCCCATATCTACAACTTTTTTAATAGCCTGTAAATACACTTCAGTTTTACCGCTTCCAGTTACTCCATGAAGTAAAAAACTTTTGGGATTATTTGATTCTATACTTTCGATTATTTTTTTTAATACAGTTTCCTGTTCATTATTGAGTTTTAAATATGGTTTTTGTTTTGCTGGAATAGGCTGAGCTTTTTTTTCTTTTTTAGCAGGTGTTCCTACTGGAAGAGCAGCAAATAATGCTTCTCCGAATGATGAATGGTAATAGTTACTCATCCATTTAGCTAATTGGAATTCTTTATCAGAACATATAGGTTCAAGATCTATTCTAGCTTTAATAGGATGTATTTTATAATTTCCAT
>NZ_CALXRN010000022.1 GCF_944390595.1 uncultured Brachyspira sp.
TGCTTATTAATTAGTACAAGGAGTGCAATAAATTATGAAAAAGTTATTCGTAGTATTAACTTCCATTTTTATCGCTGCATCTGCTTACGGTTTAACAAACTCAACTTTGATTGATTTTGCTTTAACAGGTAACGCTGACAACTTACAAGCTGGAGAAGGTGATACAAATGAATTAGTGCCAGTTGCTGACAACATTTATAATGATAACTGGGTTGTATGGTTGAATGAATCTGCTAGATTAACAGAAAACCGCAGAAATTCTTATGTTACTAACGTAGACAGCAAAGGTAACAATGGTGCATGGGAAGCTGGTAAAGTTCTTGGTGTAAGAGTACATTTCCCATTACCAGATTGGAACAGCTATGCTTTAGTAAAACCAGTATACGAACTTGAAATGTATGGCGGTGCTGATGGTACTAAATATACAGAAGGTAAAGGCGTTATACATAACGTTGGAGAAATCAAATCTATTAGTTCATGGGTTTATGGTCGTAACTATTTAGTTAGCTACTTTGTAAACTTACAAAATGAATTCGGTGAATTAAAATCTTATCCAATGGGTAATATATACTTCAATGGTTGGAGACAAGTAAGATGGGAAAATAGAGAGTATTTACCTAATGTTCGCGACAGAGTATTAGTAAGAGAACCTCTTTATCCTAGAATGATTCCTTCTGTTAAATTAGATTCTTTAGGATTCTACAGAACTAAAGATACTAAAGGCGGAGATTTTATCACTTATGTTAAAGATGTAACTCTTGAGTACGATGTAGTAGTTGTTGATTTCGAAGAAGATATCGACGATGAAGGTACTTGGCAGATCTTAAAAACAGAAAATGATAGAAAACAAGCTATAGAAGCTGCTAGAATACGTGAGCAAGCTGAATTAAGAGAGCTTGAACAAAGACGTATAGGTGACGGTACTGCTACAGATACAGCTGCTACTACTACAGATACAGCTGCTACTGATACTACAACTACTGACACAGGTGCTGCTGAAGAGCAAGCTCAATAATAACTTGTTTTAGTATAAAATCAGTTTAGAATTTTAAGGGGAAACAAAAATTATTGTTTCTCCTTTTTTTTATGTGTAGATTTTTTTTAAATTATTGTTATAATTTAAAAAAAATTGAGGAGCTATTATGAAAGTAATGAATAAACCTATCTTAAATAAAGAAGATTCTTTATATATATGTATAGACTTGCAAGGGAAATTAATGCCTGCTATGCATGGGGTAGATGAATTAATAAAAAATACAAATATTTTATTAAAAACAGCTGATATATATAATATTCCAGTTTTAGTAACTGAGCAGTACCCTAAAGGATTAGGAGGAACTGATGAAAGAATAGAGCTGCCTAAAAATCATAAATTATTTGCAAAAGATTACTTTAGTGTTTTTGGTACAGAAGATTTTGTTAAAGAATTTAATTCTCTAGATAAGAAAAATATTATTTTATTTGGTATTGAAACTCATGTTTGTGTTTATTACAGTGTTCTTCATTTAATTGAAAATGGATATAATGTTTGTGTTGTAGGAGATGCTGTATCTTCAAGAAAAGAAGAAAATAAAAAAATTGCCTTGGAGCAAATGAGAAAAATTGGTGCCAATATTATAAATACTGAGATGGCTCTTTTCTGGCATATAGAAGGTTCCAAAACTGAAAATTTCAAGGAGTTAAGCAAATTAATAAAATAAATTTAAGGAGATAGAATATGGCTAGAAGAAAACTTATAGCTGGTAACTGGAAAATGAACAATTCCAATAAAGAAGCATTAGAATTAGTTAATCAATTAAAAAATTTAGTTAAAGATGTAAAAGATAGAGATATAATGATAGCACCTACTTTTACTTGTTTAAGCGATGTTAATAATGCTGTTAAAGGAACTAATATTAAATTAGGAGCTCAGAATTTATATTTTGAAGAAAAGGGTGCTTTTACAGGACAAATTTCTGCTGATATGCTATTGGCTGTCGGATGCGAGTATGTTATTATTGGACACTCTGAATGCAGAGATATTTTCGGAGAGAAAGATGAACTTATCAATAAAAAAGTTAAAAGAGCTTTAGATAAAAATCTTATTCCTGTTTTATGCGTGGGAGAACATTTAGAAGAGAGAGAAAAAGGAATTACAGCTAATGTAGTAAGCGGGCAAACTAAAGCTGCATTTAATGGGCTAACTGAAGCAGAGGCAAAAAAGGTTGTTATAGCTTATGAACCTGTTTGGGCTATAGGTACTGGAAAAACTGCTACTCCTCAGGATGCTGATGATGTGCATAAAACAATTAGAGAAACTTTAAAATCTCTTTACAATGATTCTGTTGCTGATGGTATGATAATACTTTACGGCGGAAGTGTTAATGAAAAGAATGCTGATGATTTACTTAATATGCCTAATATTGATGGTGCTTTAGTAGGCGGTGCTTCATTAGTTGCAGATAAATTTGCTAGAATAGTTAATTATATTGCTAAATAATTATTTTATTTAGATTTAATATTGATTATGAGTATGTCATTTATAATGATGTACTCATTTTATATATGGTCAATATATTAAAAAATTATATCTTGTTTTATTTTTATTAAAATATATAATAATATGAAATTAATAAATGGAAGTTATATATTGAAAATATTATTTACAAAAATTATATTAATATTTATATTCTTTACAAGTATTTTATCTGCTCAAACTCCTGAGATATTAAAAAAGAATTTCTTTTTCTGTGAGGGTAATATAGGAGATGTTAAGATATATGTTTATTTGTATTTGGACGAGAAAAATATATCAGGAAAATATTATTATGATACAATAAGACAATTCATTAACATAGAAGGTAAAATTTCAGGAAATAGCTTTAATATTAAAGAGTCAGTAAATAATCGTGTAACAGGATATTTTGAAGGAACTATCTCTGATGATTTGGTGTTTGCAGGAGAATGGTCGTCTAATGATGGTAATAATAAATATGATTTTAAATTTTCAAGAAAAACATCTTTCCCTATAAATAATATAGAGATTATAACTTCTATATTAAAAACAGATACAAAAGAAGCTAATTACTTTGAATCTAGTAAAGATGCAATTATTATCAAAAATACTAAAAATTTAAATGCAATAGATAAAATTTCTTTAGATGTTGATGGAATAAAATCATTGAATGAAAATAGAATACATTTTTTGCTTAATAGTGCTATTATAGATGAATATGGAAGCTGGAAAGAAGACTTAAACGACAACATGGATTTTTATATAAAAAGAGAAATAAATGTTTCTTTTTTGGACAATAAAATAATATCTTTTTCTATATATAATTATTCCTATGCAGGCGGTATGCACGGAATATATAATTCTATACCAGCCATATATTTAATTTCTACAGGTGCTAGGATAGGCAATAATATATCAGAATTGATAGAAAATAAGAATGACAGGGATTTAATTAACTTAATGAGAAGCAAACTTCTTAGAAATTTTACAGAGAAAGATTTTTTTGATTTTTATTCAATAGAATTGAGTGATACTTTTGATATAACGCCTACGGGTATTAAGTTTATATGGCCTGTTTATAAAATAGCAGGATATGCTCAAGGTATTATTGAAGTTGATTTAACATACTCTGAATTAAAGCCTTTTATAAAAAGAGATTCTGTATTTTGGTATTTATTTGAAAAATAATATTGAGGATTGATATTTTTTATGAATGACAATGATATACACCCTATAATGAAAGAACTTACTAAGGTTACAAAAGAAATGCCTATGCCTGTGGTTACTGAAATAAAGATTTTAACTAATAGGGATGCATATAAAATTCTAATATCTACAATGCTTTCTCTTAGGACTAAAGATCCTACAACTAGAGATGCCTCTATGAGATTATTTGAAAAAGCAGGAAATCCAAAAGATATGCTTAAATTATCAGAAGAGGAAATAGCTAAATTAATATACCCTGTTGGTTTTTATAAAGTAAAGGCAAAAAATATATTAGAAGTTTCTCAAATGATTATAGATGATTTTAAAGGCAATGTTCCCGATGAGATTGATGAGCTTTTAAAACTTAAAGGGGTAGGCAGAAAGGTTGCAAATTTAGTTGTTACAGAAGCATTTGATAAAGACGGTATATGTGTTGATACCCATGTGCATAGAATATCAAACAGATTCGGATATGTTAGTACAAAAACACCTGAAGAAACAGAATTTGCTTTAAGAGATAAATTGCCTAAAGAATATTGGAGAGTCTATAATGATACTTTAGTTGTGTATGGGCAGAATCTATGCAAACCTATATCTCCATTATGCAGTAAATGTACTGTATCACAATATTGCGATTATTTTAAAAATGAATATAAAGAAAATAAAGTATCTAAAAAAAGCAGAAAAAAATCTAATGATTAGTAACTTCTTTTTTCTTATTAAAGATATCCTTTTCTGAAATAATGACTCCAGATAATATTAATAAAATACCTAAAATTGCTAATGGTGTTATATTTTCATTTAAAACTATTTTTGAAGTTGCAGCAGTTACTATAGGTATAAGATATATATATGTATTGTTTTTTACTGCACCTAATATTCTAGTAGAGTATGCCCATGTTATGAAGCATAAAGTACATGCTACAAATGATAAAAATAAAATATTAATTATGTTAACAGGTTTAATATAATCATTTATGTTAACATCAAATTTCATAAAAAATAAGATAGGAATCATAAATATCAAGCCGTATATAAAAGTTTTTTTAGTTATACATACAGAGTCATATCCTAAATCTCCTACAGCTTTAACTAATACAGAATATACACCCCACATAACAGCGGCAAGCAAAGCAAACATATCTCCTATTGGATTTAATTTTAAAATAAATTTTCCATTAAATGTTATTACTGCAATTCCAATAATTGAAAATATAAATCCTATAAAAAAATTAAATTTTAATTTTTCTTTCAAAAATATTGATGCAAAAATTCCTGTGAATAATGGTCCTATTGCTACTAATATACCCACATTTGAAGCTAAAGAATAATTTAATGCTATATTCTCGAAAAGATAATATAATGTTACGCCGCTTAATCCGGTTAAAGCAAATAAAAATTCATCTTTTTTTGGATATATTTTATTATTTTTGGGATATATTATCATTAATAATATAAACCCCAGCAAAAATCTAGTAAAAAGTATTTCTATAGGAGTGAAATCATTAAGTAATATTTTTGTTGATATGAATGTTATACCCCATATAAATATGCTGAAAAATGTAGCAAAGTATGCCTTTATATTCATTTTTGTATCCATTTTATTTTGAAGAATCTTTTACTATATTTTGTATATATTCATCATCTTTCATAACATTAACATTGTTTTTATCATCAGTTTTTTCGGTATCTTTATCGGAACAAGATAATAATATCATAATTAGAATTAATAAACAACACACTTTTTTTAACATTAATACAATCCTGCAATTATATAATTATTCTCTGTACTATATAAAACATGATAAGATTAAAAATATAAAATTGTAATTTTATTATTAAAATTATTTGACAAAATATAGAAATATAATATTATTAATTAACATAATATATTTAAGGAATATTTAAGTATGAAAAAGTATTTATTGTATTTTAGTATTATTATGATATTTTTATTCATGATTCTTTCATGTTCTAAGAAAGCTTATAATAATATTAATATTAAAAAAGCATTAGATATTATGAGTAAGTCAACAAATCTAGTTTTATTAGATGTAAGAACTCCTGAGGAATATATGTCTGGAAGTGTTCCTAATTCAATTAATATCGATGTTATGGATACAGATTTTAAAACAAAAATAGATATTTTGGATAAAAATAAAGAGTATATAGTTTACTGCAGAAGCGGAAATAGATCTACAATAGCTTCAAGTATAATGGCTACAAATGGTTTTTTACGTATATATAATTTAGCAAATATAAATTATACTGACTTTGTAAATGCCGTATTAACTAATGAACAATAGTATATTTATATAATAGAAAAAGTTTATTTATAAAAAAGCAAGAAGTATTTATAATTCCTTCTTGCTTTTTTGTTTATATTACGCTGTAAGCTCTTTTATGGCAGCATATATATTATCTGATATATATATTTTTTTATGAGCTTCGCATGATTTTATAGACCATTTCGTATATTCATTTAATCCTGTTATTATAATTTTTCCATTTCTGAATTCAAGGACTTTTTGAACTTCTAATATTAGATATATAGCATTTGAAATAATATATTTTATATTTTTAAAGTATATTATTATATTTTTAACATTATTCTCAAGTAATCTATTTAATACATTAAATAAACTATTATACATTGTTATATTAACATCTTTGTATATAACGAGTATAGCATCTTTATTTGAATTAATCTTATATTCCTTTATATATTTATAATCGTTATTATTCATAAATTTAAAACCTCCAATTTTTAAAGCAGCCTATAGTAAATTTCCATCATTTCTAAATTTATCAAGTTTTTCTTTTAATGTATCATATAAACGAAGGAAGCTAGGCAAAGATAAATATACAGATGTCTCCACATCCACAACATTTTCCTTACGCATTTCATTTCCTAATAATAATACTATTTCTTCATCATTTTGTATAATAGCACTCCTATTACTGTATAAAGTTCTTGATTTTGATAAATCATAATATGTATTGTTTATTTTTTTCATTTTCATTTTATTTCTCCTTAAATATTACAATTATGCTTAAATAATTGATAATAATTTTTGCATTTAAAATATAACTTATATTTTAAATTTTTCATTAATGTGAAGTAATATATAGTTCCTATAATGTCATAATAATATATATAAAGTATAAAAAAAATGATTTCATAATCGTTTTTTATAAAAAACGATTATGAAGTAATTATTTGATAATTTTTGATATATAGTTATTAAAATACTTGTTTTTTATAATTTTTTATTATATTATATAAAATTAGTAGAAAATTATTTTAGTATATTATATTTTATATTAGGGAAGAGAAATTAATTATTATGAAGAAAGTTATATTATTTATAAGTTTTATATTTTTATCAGCACAAGCATACTCTCAAATAATGACTCCTGAAAAAGTTGTCAGCATGATATCTAATAGATTTTCAAATATTCAAGGGTTTGCAGCAAATTTTGTTGAACGTAACGGAAGTACAATATCTTATGGAAATGTTTTAACTAAAAATCCTAATCTTTTTAGAATGCTTTATACTAAAGGCGGTAACGGACAATCTATATATTGTAATGGACAAACATTATGGATAATATTTCCAAGAAACAATGTAGTAGCTGAACAGAAGTTAAATTATGGAGATGTAGGAGCTATTTATACTGCTGCTGGAATATCTAGATTAACTTCTAAATTTAATATAGATTTTTATAATGAGAGAGATTTAATATCTGTTAATAGTTTTAAAGATTCTGAATTAGGTATTGCAAAATATGATAGTTCATCTTATGCCGGAAATGATAATAGATCTGCTTATCACATGCTTTTAACATCAAAACAAGCAAGTGTAGATAGAACAGGTTTTACAAAGATACATTTATGGGTTGATAAAGACGGAATGATAATAAGAATTTTAGGAATAACACCAACTAATGTTCCAGTTGAGTATTTGTTTACGGATATAAGCTATAATCCAAAATATGAAAATGCAAATAAAGATTTTGAGCCTGAAATACCTGAAGAGATGCAGGTATTAAAAGATGGTTTAGCACCTTCTAATTAATTTATTTTTGTTAAGGATTTATATGGAAACTATAGGTCAAATATTAAAGAATGCCAGAGAAAAAAAAGGTCTCAGTATAGAAGAGCTCGAAGCTAGTACACGTATAGTTGCTAAATTTATAAAAGCACTTGAAAATGAGGATTTTGATGCCTTGCCTGGTGAAATATATGTGAAAGGTTTTATTAAAAATTTAAGTGATAAACTTTCATTAGATGCTGAAATGGTGCTAGAGAGATATAATCTTCAAAGAAACGGTGCAAATTCTGAACAAAATTTAATTAAGAATCAAAAAAGTGTCAAAAAAATAAAAGAACCTGTAGTAATTAACAAGGATGAAACGCAAGCACAAAAAGAAAATGATGCAAATAAAGAAACTGTAATAAAAGATAATACAAAAAGTAATGAAGAAAAAACTATAAAAGAAACTAACAAAAAAAATAAAAATATTAATTTAAATAGCAATGCTGAAACTGATTTATTATTCATGGCTAAAAGAGACTTGAATAAATTGAGAAATAATAATATGTCTATAATGCCTAATATTATTATTGTTTTAGCTATTATTGTTGTTATAGCTGTTATAGTTGTAAATAGAGATAATATATTAGGTTTATTTTCAAGAAATAAAAAGCAAAATAGAAATGATGTTGAGATAGCAAGAAATATAGTTGATAGCAAAGCCAAGCAGAATGTTAAAGTTGGAGATGTTATATATTTTAAACCTCTTGGTATATCTGCTACTATAAAATTTAATACTATAGGAAACGTAGTTCATATTAATATTAATGGTCAGGATTTATCTTTTTCTAAGAGCAGCCCTATAATATTAGATTTAAATGGAAATGGAATCAATGATTTTAGAATTAGTGTTATTGAAGTTTATGATGATTTAGCTACAGTTGAAATGGAAAAGTTAGAAGAAAATCAAATGGTTAATACAGGATATAGTAATGAGATTCAAATTCCGGATATAACTAATGAAATGTATGATGATACAATTTCAACTAATTTGTTAGTTATTAATGGAGAAACATATATAGAACAGGATACAGAAAAAATTGATATTAGAATAGAAATAACTGCTAAACATTTTGTATATGTAAGATATTTTATAGACTCCAACAGACCTGCTACTACAAACCTTTTAAGCGGTAAAACATTGTATTTAGAGGCTAAAGATGTTGTTATGCTTACTATTGGTAATGCAGGAGAGGTTGTAGTTAAAGTTAATGGTAAAATTATAAATGTCGGAGCTTCAGGCGAGACAGTGAATAAGACTATAAAATGGGTTAAAAATTTGAATGATTCTACTAGATATAATTTGATTATGTCTGATACTAAATAATAAGTTAAAATGAAGGATAATTGATTGCAAAATATATATTTACATAGTTTAGGATGCGAAAAAAATACTGTTGATGGAGAACATATATTAGCCATATTAGAAAAAAAAGGTTTTAATATAACTAATAACCCTGAAGAAGCTGATATTATTATTATAAATACATGTGCTTTTATAGAAGATTCCAAAAAAGAATCTATTGATGCTATATTTGATCATTCTATATATAGGAAATACGGAAAATGCAAAAGATTAATAGTATCCGGATGTATGAGTGAGAGATATAAAAATAACTTTCTTGATATGTTTAAGGAAGTTGATTCTGCTATAGGAATATATGATTTAGAGAATATATTGAAAGCTGTAGAAGAAGATGGTTTTCATGATGCAGAAGAAAATACCGAATATAAAGAGTATGGTGATAGAGTAAATACAGGTACTAAATATAGCGTTTATATAAGAATAAGTGACGGATGTCATGCTAATTGCAGTTTTTGTGCTATACCTAGTATTAGAGGCGATCACAGAAGCAGAAAGATTGAAGATATAGTAAAAGAAGCTGAAAATTATGCTAAAAATGGTGCTAAAGAAATTAATTTAATAGCTCAGGAGACAACATTTTACGGATATGATATATATAAAAAATTAGCCTTGCCTGATTTGCTTAAAGCACTTTCAAAAGTTGAAGGCATAAAATGGATAAGAGTTTTATATCAAAATCCTGTAGTTTTAAATGATGAAATAATAGAAGCCTTTTTTAATATAGATAAAGTTCTGCCTTATTTTGATATACCTTTGCAGCATGTTGATAAATCAATATTAAAAGATATGAACCGAGGTTCAAGAGGCTATAAATTTTATAGAGAGATGATTAAAAAGATTAGAAGTTATGATAATAATGCTGTTATAAGAACTTCTTTAATAGTAGGTTTTCCTGGAGAAACAAAAGAGTCTTTTCATAAATTAATAAAGTTTGTTAGAAATGCAGAATTAGACAGAGTTGGAGTATTTACATATTCTGATGAAGAAAATACTAAAGCATTGAATATAGATAAACCAAAAATAAGCAAAAGAAAAAAAATGCTTCTTAGGGAAAAACTTATGAGAGCTGCTATAGAAGTATCTGAAAAAAGATTAGAAAGATTAGTAGGCAGTACAATAGATGTTTTGGTAGAAAGAGAAGAGGATAATAAGTTTATAGGAAGAAGTATTTATGATGCTCCGGAAGTTGATGGGTATGTTGAAATATATAATGAGAAAAACTATGATGTTAAGATAGGAGATATAGTTAAAGTTAATATAACTCATAATACCGAATATGATTTAATAGGTAATTTGGAGCTAGGGGAGAATTAATGAAAAAGAGAACTAATAAAAATATAAACAATGAAGATAAATATGATAACAGGGAAGAGGCGTTTAAGAATTATTTTGAAATAGTTACAAAAATAGTTTATACATTGAATTTAATTTCAGATAGAAATGACATGACTAGAAGACTATCGAGTAATATTGACAGAGCTTTAGGTTATGATGATGAAATGATATCTAATAATGAAAAAACAGTTAATAGTGCTAATGAAGTAGAATTACTTATTAATTCTTTAAAAAGCGATGTAAAGAAAATATCTAATTTTAAAAAATATAATTTTAATATAGAAAGATTTATTTCAGAAAGAGACTTAAATTTAGATGAAAGATTTATATTATATTCTCTTTTAACATATACAATTTATGGTGATTCTATGTCTGCTATATCTATTAGGAGGATATTAGAGCTTATCACTTTAAACTCAGACATTTATATAAATAAATATCATTATTTTGATTCTAAAAGCAAATTAATGTCAAGCGGTATATTTTCACTATCGCATGAACCGTATCCAAGCGGCGGCATACTTGAGGTAACAAATACATTGATAACATTTGTAAACTCTAAAGTTATATTTGCTTTTTTAGAAAAAGATGATTATAGCGTAATAGAAAATGTTATAAACAGCGAAGAGATTATAAGAAAATTTTCACCAGACACGAGTACATCAGGCAGTAAGAAAAAATCTTCAAAATCAGATATTTTAACTCCTAAAGAGATAGTATCAGAACTTGATAAAACAGTTATAGGGCAGGATGACGCTAAAAAAGTATTAGCTGTTCATGCTTATTTGCATTGCTTAAGAATAAATGGAAATAAAGAAATACCTTTTAGATCTAATATATTAATGATAGGTCCTACAGGAGTAGGTAAGACTTATTTAGTAAAAACTTTGGCAGATATTTTAGGATTACCTTTTGCACGTGCTGACGTTACAACTCTTACAGAAACAGGATATGTTGGAGATGATGTTGAGGTTGTTTTATATAATTTATATAGAAAAGCTAATGGGGATTTGGACAAAGCACAGCATGGCATAGTATTTTTAGATGAGGTTGATAAGATAGCTAAAGCTGATGCTCATCAGTCTACTACAGGTAATCCGTCAGATAAAGCTGTTCAGGAGGCATTGCTTTCTATGATGAATGGAGAGGATATAAGAGTCCCTGAATTTGGAGACAGACGTATGATGCATTCCAGTGATGGAATCATTATGAATACTAAGAATATATTGTTTATATTTGGAGGAGCTTTTGTAGGTCTTGATGATATTATAAAAATGCGTTTAAAAGGAGAGAGTAGTTTGGGGTTTGGATCCAATGCTGTAGTTAATAAACTTCAGAAAAATAGGATATTAAGTCAGGTTGATGTAAAAGATATAGAAAAATACGGCATGATACCTGAATTTATAGGCAGAATTCCGATAATTGTAACATTAAATGAACTTACTAAAGATAATTTAAGAGATATATTGACAAAAACTTCGGAATCTCCTATTATAAAATATACAAATTTTTTTAAAAGTATAGGAAAGAAGTTGACAATTACAGCTGATGCTGTAAACTATATAGTTGATAAAGCTTCCAGCATGAATATGGGAGCCAGATCATTAAAAAGTATAGTTGAAACAGCAATGGTTAATATACTTTTTAATTTGGACGGGATAAAAGGCAGCACTTTAACACTTACTAAATATGATTTAGAAAAAGTGTTTAGTGAGAAGGAGTCAGTAAATTCAAGTACAGAGGAGAAAAAGTTAGACAATTCTAATAAAAATTTCTCCAAGGATGAACAGAGCTATATGGCTTGATTTTACGTAGAATACATTACATTTGTTATAATTAATGTATGTATATTATTTTAAGAAGAGATAAATTGGAGTTTGTGGAATGATAGTAAGTAAAGAGAAAGAATTATTAAAAGATTATGAACTTATAGAGGCACATAAAAAAGGCGATAGTGAAGCATTAGATATATTATTAACAAGATATAAAAATTATATATTTAATCTTTCATACCGTTTTATGCATAATTATGAAGATGCTATGGATTTAACTCAGGATGTTTTAATACGTGTTTATAAAGCCATAGACAGATATGAAGAAAGAAATTATTTCAAAGGCTGGCTGTACCGCATAATAAGTAATACAGCTATCAATATGTATTCTAAGGCATATAGGAGGGAATCTCCTTACTTAGAGAAATTAGAAGTAGTTGATGATAAGAGGTATAATACAGAAAAAGAATATGAAAGAATATACCTTCAGGAAAAAATTTATAATGCTTCTAAAAAGTTAAAGGGAAAACAGAGAGATGTCTTTATATTGAGGTATTACGAGAATTACTCATATAAAGAAATAGCAGATATATTAAACATATCAAGCGATTCAGCTAAGAGCAATTATTCTTATGCCCTTAAAAAAATGAAGTCGCTACTAGAAAAAGAAAGGACTCTTTTATGAAACTACATGAGATGATGCAATTTAAGAGCAAAATTGAAAAAAAGAGAGATAGTTTCAATTTGCCAAATTTGCCGGATAGAGAATGGCAGTATATGCTTCAAAGGGCAAAAATGGAAAGTATGAGAAAAAAAGATATAAATCCATTGTATGCCTTTATGACTTCTGCTAGGCTTTCTTTTGCTTTATCTACGGCAATAGTTTTAGCATTAGTAATTTTATTATTGTATAGTAATCCTAATGATAATGAGGTAAATAATTCTAGAGCTAATAATGCATCAACTACTAGGGGTAATGTAGATATTGTTAATGTTGCTAATAGTAACTTTATTTAATCTATTTTTGTTTGACGGTATTATACATTAGTATAATTATATCTTGAGTATTATTATATTTTTATAATATCCGATAATATCATAAAAATTAGATTTTTATTTATTTTGAGAAAATATTAAAATAATTTGTAGGATTATAGTATGTTTCAATTTCATTTGACAAGTAAGGCTAAAAGAGTTATAGAATTATACGCTGAAGAAGAAGCAAAAAGACTTAATCATGATATGATAACTCCGGAGCACGTTTTATTGGGTTTATTGCGTGAACCAGAGGCTTTAGCAACACGTGTATTGACAAGATTAAAAATAGATTTAGATAAAATAAAAATAGAGCTAGAATCCTCAATGGTAAAATCTTCTCCTACAAAGTTATTTGGAAAAATACCTACTGCTCCAAGAGTTCAAAAACTTATAAGCAAATCAGCTGAAGAGGCTAGAGCTTTCGGACATAATTATATAGGTACAGAACATTTACTTCTTGGATTACTAAGAGAAGAAAGCGGTACAGCTTATAATGTACTTACTAGCTTAGGTCTTGAATTAACTATTTTAAGACAAGAAATATTAAAAATGCTTGGTGTTGTTGACAGCAATATGTCATCATCGGAACAGGTGCAGCATCAGGAAGATACAGGAAAAAAAGTAAAAACTCCTACTTTGGATCAATTTGCCAGAGATTTAACTAAAATGGCTAGAGATAAAACTTTAGACAGGGTTATAGGCAGAGAAAATGAAGTTATGAGAGTTGTTCAGATACTTTCAAGAAGAAAGAAAAATAACCCTATATTATTAGGAGAACCTGGAGTTGGTAAAACTGCTATAGTTGAAGGATTAGCTGAAAAGATAGTAGCAGCTGATGTTCCAGATATACTTCTTAAAAAGCGTGTTTTAACTTTAGATTTATCATCTGTTGTTGCAGGTACTAAGTATAGAGGTGAATTTGAAGAGAGAATAAAAAATATTGTTTTAGAGATTAAGAAGGCTAATAATATTATTATATTTATAGATGAGCTTCATACATTAATAGGAGCAGGCGGTGCTGAAGGTGCTTTAGATGCTGCCAATATGTTAAAGCCAGCTCTTTCAAGAGGTGAAATTCAATGTATAGGTGCTACTACTATTAATGAATATAAAAAATATATAGAAAAGGACGGGGCATTAGTTAGGAGATTCCAGCCTATAAATGTTGAAGAGCCTAGTATAGATGATACTATAGAAATTTTAAATGGAATAAAACCTAAATATGAAGAGCATCATAAAGTAAAATATACTGATGAAGCTATAACTGCTGCTGCTGTTTTAAGTAAGAGATATATATTCGAGAGATATTTGCCTGATAAAGCTATAGATTTAATAGATGAGGCAGGTTCAAGGGCTAGACTTATAAATATGACTAGACCTAAAGAATTTAAAGATATAGAAAAAAGAATAGAAGAGCTTAATAATCAAAAGAAAGATATGGTTGATAACCAGAATTTTGAAGAGGCTGCAAAAGTAAGAGATGAAATAACTGCTTTGCAGGAAGAGCTTGCTAAACGTGAAGAAAAATGGCGTGAAGAACGTGAAAAAATAGAAACTTTTATTGAAGAAGATGATATAAGACATATTATATCTGAAATAACTAATATACCTATAAAGAGATTATTGAACTCTGAAAGTAAGAGACTTATAGGTATGGAAGAAGAGCTTCATCAAAAAGTTATAGGTCAGGAAGAGGCTATAGCTTCAATATCTAAGGCTATAAGAAGGAGTAGGGCAGGGCTTAAAACTTCTAAAAAACCTCTAGGAAGCTTTATATTCTTAGGACCTACTGGTGTTGGAAAAACTGCTTTAGCTAAGGTATTGGCTGAGTTTATGTTCGGCGACAGTGATGCATTAATTAGAATAGATATGAGTGAGTTTATGGAAAAGTTTGCAGTAAGCAGACTTATAGGAGCTCCTCCAGGATATGTTGGTTATGAAGAGGGAGGCGGACTTACTGAGAAAGTTAGAAGGAAACCTTATTCGCTTATTTTATTTGATGAAATAGAGAAAGCACATCCTGATGTTACTAATATACTTTTACAGGTACTTGAAGAGGGACAGCTTACTGACAATTTTGGAAGAAAAGTTGATTTTTCAAATACTATAATAATTATAACAAGTAATTTAGGTGCAAGAGACATAGTTAAAGGAAGTTCTTTAGGATTTAATGCTATTGGAAGCGAAAAAGATATTAATGATATAAAGAATTTTGCTTTAGAAGAATTAAAACAAAACTTTAATCCGGAGTTTTTAAATAGAATAGATGATATTATAGTATTCCATACGCTTACTAAAGATAATCTTAAAGACATTATAAATATAATGCTTAAAGAACTTAATAAAGCTATTAAAGATAGAAATATAGTTATTAATTTAACAGAAGATGCTAAACTTTATATAATAGATAAAGGATTCGATAAGAAGTATGGTGCTAGAAGTTTGAGAAGAGCTATACAAAAAGAGATAGAGGACTATATAAGTACAGAAATATTGTTTGGTAATATTGAAGATGGTGATATTATTGATGTTGATGCTAATGATGGCTCTTTGATATTTTCTTATACCAAAGCATTAAAAGCTGAGGATAAGGAATTATCTAAAAGTTAGTTAACATACTCCTATAAATATTTTAAACGCTTCAGAATTAATTTGATTCGTTAATTTTGAGGCGTTTTTCTGATGTATTTGTGAATATTTTTATTACTTTATAATTGGTATATTCTTTTTGTACCGTATAACTAATATTTATTATATTAGGTCTCATATTAGTATATATATAATCTATTTTTATAATTATATCTTTAACCTCATCTCCATTTTCTATAATTTCTCTCCATTGAGTTTCCATTTCTTTCATTTCACCTATATTTAATTCTTTGTTTATTGGAATTAAATTATCAATATTAGGAGAACCTCCGAATTGCCTGCCTATTATATGTCCTCCATGATCATTTCCTTTTATTCCGTATAATTCTACAACTTTTATTTGAGCATAATTATTTCTGCTTGCATTTGATAAAATTAAAGTTTCTTTTCTTGTTACTTTATATATTCTTGAAAGATAATCCTTACTATATTGCGTGCCATTTATATTGTAGATTATATTAGGCTTCAAATATTCCACTCTGTTAATTTTGACAAAATGTTTTTTATCATTTTCATTTTCTATTATATAAACTTTATTAGTTGTGCATGATATTAAGACAATTAAATATAATAAATAAAAAAGTTTTTTCATATATGATTAATTTTATTTACCTGATTTTAATTTTTTTAATGTATATTTTGGTAAACTAAAATTATATTTGATTGTTTTTTATATACAACATTTTAAAAGATGACTAAAAAAAATAATTAATATAAAATAAGAACTATAAGAGGGTTTATATAATTTAATGATTTAGTATCAAAAGAAAGCCCATCATAAAAAATTATGACAGGCTTTGAGAATGTTCAAAATTGTATTTTAGCTTTGTACTTTATACATGAATTTTGATGCTACTACAGTTATTATTAATCCGGACAAAGTAACAGCAAATGCAGGCATTGAAGGCAATAATAATTTGCATGCTAAAGGAACACCTAATCCGAATATTAACAATTTAGGATATTTAATTCCAAACTGCATTAATACAGCACCAAATACAGCAGGTACAGCATAAGATTTGAAAGCATCAGCAATAATAGCAGGAACAGCATTTAATATTGCCGCCCCTAATACAGCAGCCAAAGTAACAAAAAATAAATTTGTTATTATAGAACCTGCTATACCTAATGCTGATATTATTTCTACATTTCTTGTTCCAGGAGGTGTTTCTGTTACATCCAAAGCACATGCAGCAGCAGGTACTCTCATGTTTCCGCCGTTTCCTGATAAGAAATTCATGTAAGTTCCGGATAAACCTAAAACAGGATAATAACTTATAGGTTCAAGTATATACATTACTCCATAAGAAGAAGCAACTAAAATCCAAGCCTTTAAAACAACGTCTATAGGAGGAAATATATGGTGGCTTATCATTAAATAAGTAACAGGAAAGAATGATGCTACAACAGCAGATAGCAATGTAACACGTCCTATTAAATTAACAGGACCATTCCATATCTTGGCAAATTCTTTATCATCCATAATTAAGCTCCTCCCATTACAGTCATTTTAACAATTAATGCAACTATCATTCCGAAAATCATTGCAATTCCTAGATTATATTCTTTTATTTTTTGACCAATTTTAGTTTTTGATACATATTTAAGCAGTACAAACATAGCAGCAGCAGCAGCCAATACAGAAGCTGCAGTATCCATTTTCGGTAAATATCCGGAAGCTAAATTACCAAATACAGCAACCATTGATGCAGCAGATAATAAAGCCAATCCTGCTTGGTTTCCTCCGGATATTTTTTGTCTTAAACCTTCTAATTTACTTCCTAATATAGAGGCAGATATTAACCATCCGCATCCGTTTGCAGCCATAGTTATCCAAGATACAATTAATGCTACTTCTGTATAATCAGGACCTCCGAATTTAACTCCCATAGCTTCAGCACCAAATTGAGCACCAGCCATTTCTGTTGTAGCAGCACCTATTATAGAAAGACGCATCCAGCTCATTGGAGCACCTATTACAGATATCATACCAACCATAACTATAAAACCAGATATGGCAGGACCTATTGCAGTAAGCAAACCAGCTCTGAAAGCCTTTTTACAAGTATCGCTTGATATTCCTAAAGTTTTTGCTGTTTTATTAGCTAATCTTGTATATAAAATAGCCTGTACCAAAGAAATAATAACTACTACAGCACATAAAGGCCATAATATCGTCTGATTGGCTATCCTTAAAATCTCTTCATTCATTATTTATCTCCTAAATATTTTATAGCCCATTCGCTCATTAAAACAGACGGCTGATATAATTTTGATTCATCTATTTCAAATTTGCTGTTATGGTGAGGTATGTTCTTTTCTGTCATTGTTGAGAAAAATATGAATACTCCAGGCATTTTATGCTGATATTCTGAAAAATCTTCTCCTCCCATAGATGGTACAAAAGGAGCAGCTTTTTTGAATCCAAGTTCTTTACAAACCTGACTTAATTGTTCAGCTATTTGATTATCATTGATAACAGGAGGACATCCCCATACTATTTCAACTTCTGCTTTAGCTCTGTTTGCAATAGCTATAGATTCTGCTATCTCTTTTATTCTGCTTCCTATAAATCTTCTATTTTCTTCACTGAATGTTCTGAAAGTACCTTCTATAGTTACCTCAGCAGGTATTATATTATATTGACTTCCGGCATGAATTATACATACAGAAATTACAGTAGCATCTGTAGCCAATATTTCTCTGCTTTTTATATTATAAAGTCCTTGTATTATTTGACTTGATGTTAAAATAGGATCAACTCCTGAATGAGGATATGCTCCGTGAGATCCTTTTCCTATAACTTTTATTGCAAATCTATCGTTTGATGCCATTAAAGGTCCGCCTTGAAGCACGAATTCTCCATTAGGTACATCTGTAGCTATAGTACCTACATGAGTTCCAACTATAGCTTTAACACCATTTAATAAACCATCATTTATTAAATTGTTAGCACCTTTAGTAATCTCTTCAGCTGTTTGGAAAACTAATCTTACAGCACCTTTTAATCTTGATTTGTTTTCCAATAAATAATTAGCAGCACCTAAAAGGCAAGCAGTATGAGCATCATGTCCGCAAGCATGCATATTACCGTTTTTAGATGCATAATCGCATCCTGTTTCTTCTACTATAGGTAAAGCATCCATATCAGCTCTTATTCCAACTATATTGCCTGAACTAGAGTCTCCTATATCGCATACTATACCAGAATCTAATGAACATTCAACAGGTGAAAGTCCAAGTTCTTTTAATTTGTTCATAACATAACTTTTTGTTTGAGGAAGATCTGTACCAACTTCTGGTATTTGGTGCAAATCTCTTCTCATGGAAACTATGA
>NZ_CALXRN010000023.1 GCF_944390595.1 uncultured Brachyspira sp.
CATCTACTATTAGAACTTTGAATGGTTTTCCAAATTCATTTATACCATCAGCTTCTTTTGTATTAATATCAGACATATTTAATTACTCCTTTTCTGATTCTACGGCAACTAATATATTAAAATCGCCAATAGAGGTATCTAGTTTTATATGAAGAAATTCCGAATCACTTATCGAAACTTCTAAATTCTTGCTTTTCATAATAACCGGCGGAGATATATCAACATCATATCCGTCAGATTCTAATTTAGTAACTGAAAGACCTGCTATCAAGTTTACTAATTCCTGTAATGTAGATAATGATAATTTATCAATATCCTTTATTTCTCTATCATTCATCAAGGAAACTATTTTTTTTGCTGTTTCCTCTTCCATATCAATTAAAAAGTGACCAATTATATCTTTTGATAAAGCTACTATAGCTATTAATCCCGATGTATTTAAAAAGTCTCCTTTTAATGTTATGTCACTTGTTTTTATACCATCTTTTATATAATTTGCTAGTATTTCATTAGATGCATCTGTAAATGGTCTTATATAGTCAAGTCTCATTTTTATACTCTTTTTATATACTAATTACTTGCGTATATTCTAACAATTTATCACTTTTTTTGCAAGTATGCTTGTAAAAGAAGTATTAAGATGCCTGCCTTAAATATCGAAAAAAAAATCATTTACTTTATTACAATATTTTATTTGGCATTTCTTGTAATATTTTGATATTTAACCTTATTTATTTTAAGCTAGAAATAAAACTTTTGATACTTAATACAGTTATTAATAAATAATATAGTATGTCTATATTGTTTTTATTTTATGTATTTTAGCACTATATAAAAATAATTTTTTATTATTTTATAATAAAAAAAGAGCTTAAAATAATCATGAATATTTCAAGCTCTTTTATTTTTAATACCAGTAATTATTTTACATTTCTTTGTAGAAATCTATATGATGCTGTAACTCATCAGGCAAAGGATTTCCAGTCTTTGTAAATTTGAAATATCTGTTTTCTAATTCTGTAGCTCTTTTTGCTCTAATATTTTTAAATCTGTTTGCTATTTCAGTAAACATAGGCTGTTTTGAAAGTTCTTCTCTTATGTTCTTAGAAAAAGGAACTTGTCTATACAATATTCCTCTAGCAACTTTATTGAGTCTCATAATACCTTTGCTTTCATACCTTATCCATAAATTATAATCTGAAACAAATACTTCTCTTAAATTATTTCTGCACTTTTTAATCTGTATTTTTAATTTTTCTTTAGATTCATCTGATAAGTTTCTATTCTTTCTGTAGAATTGAACATAATCACTATACTCTGAAGTAATTGACATTTGAGTAATATCGTTCCAAGCAGGTCCTAACATAGTTTTGCATAATTCCCATCTGAATGCTCCTATGGTAGGTATTAATAAAGTATCTATATCTTCAGAAGTAAATATAGGGAATAAGAATCTTCCTGTACTATTTTTTTGTCTGCTTGAAAGTTCTTCCCACATTATAGCTCTTGAACCGAATGTAGGCATCAGTATTATATTAGGCAATACTTCCTGCATAACGAGTTCTTTTTCTATGTTTAGCTCTTTGTTTTTATATAATACTTCTCTGTAGAAAGCTGAAAAATCTATATCTATTATTTCTCTTATAGATTTTTCCATGAAATCTCTTCGTATTAATGCGTTCTCAAAGTCTTTCGTTATCATATCTTTATGAAGTATAGGGAAGTATATACTTACTTGTCCGTAACATAATCTGTGAGTAGTTTCAATCATATTTTCTACTTCATATTCCAATCTTTTTGAAGAACTTTCCCAATACTCTTCAAGCTGCTTATCATTTATAGTTCCTCTCTTTTTTAATTCTCTTAATGCTTCTCTATAATCCTGTCCGAAACCATTAACAGAAGGCGGTTCATCTCTGTCATATATTTTTTTAAGCCATTCGTCTATGTAGAATATATTAATTTTTTTAGATTTACTCCTATCTTTTATTTCATAAAGCTCCATTATTTGATTTGGAGTGAGCAGCTGATCATCCATATATCCGAAGTTTAAAAACATTTTTATAAGTCTGCTGCTTTCTCCTTCTATTATGACTCTTTTTGCAATTTCTTTATATATTTCAAAAAATACGTTTGTAACACCTCTTCTTATTTTTCTTACATCATCTTCTGTACTAAATTTATCTCTTAATTTTCTAAATGCCTGTAAAGATTTCATAAAGTTTCTAGCTTTATCTTCATCGATAGATGACATTTCTATTAATTTTTTAGTAGGATTTTTTACTTCTTCAGGCAATGATTCAAATCCTAAAGTTACTTTTATGCTATCAGATGATTCATTCATAATATTTTGTTCATCTGGGGATAATACTAAATTTTTAGATATTCTTTTTATTATTGAATCAATTTCTTCTATGTCTATATTTAGATCATAATCATATTCTTTTTTAATTTTTTGATATATATCTTTTATTATATTTGACATATATTTAGAATACTTTACCCACACTTCATTGTCTCTTCCCTGTCTGTCTAAATCCATAGCAATTTTAGTATATTCATTGAATAATGATTCAGATTCGTTTGAGTATAAAAATAATATATTTTCTATTCCTTCTACAATTTCTGTTTTTAATAATGATGCCATTTTTTTGAGGCTTTCATAAAGCATATGCGAAGCGTCTAAGCTCATATTGGTATCATAAGTGAAAAATTGAGATTTAACATTTTTAGGCATAGTTAAAAATCTTCTAACATAATCAATTTCAAATTCTAATTTTTCATAATTTTCTATTAATTGATTTTTATTATGCATGTAAATTTCACTATGATCTGTTTTTATAAAATCTACATCAAAAGAAGTAGGGAAATTAAATCCTGAATTTATAGAATCATCATAAATTTCTTTATAACTTTTAAATAATTCAGATTTCACAGCTCTTGGTTTTCCTTGCTGTAAATTAAAATATATAACAGATAAGTTAGCAATATTTATTTTTACTTCTTCATTTATCTTTTTTATTTTTACATATTCATCATAACATTTTAGTATAAAGTATGCTATTGAATGATATATATTTGTTAAATACGGCTTATTAGCATCAAAAAAATTTTTAACATACTCTTTATCAGGAACTTTTACAGCATATATTTCTGTATTATCCTTAGACTTAAATGAAAACATATATTTAGAATTGCTTTTATGACTTCCTATACCAAGAATAATATTTTTAGGTATAGTAAATAGTTTGCAGCTATATCTCATAATTTCACTTTCATCTTCTATACCAAGAATTTCTTTAGAAGAAATATACACATCTATTTCTCCGTTTGTAACAATAGAAATATTTTGTACTGTTTGTCCCTCATGAAATATAATACTATCTGGTTTTAATTTTAAATTTCCATTTTCCTCAATATTTACACTCATAATTAATAACTCACTATAAAAATTTGTATTATTTTTTAGAATACTTATAAAAGTATAACTTATTTTTTAAGAATATGCTAGTTTTTTTATTTTTTCAAGGCTTTTTATGTCAATATTGGCTTTTTTTTAGTTTAAGAAACATCATTTTTGAAGTGTTTTTTTAATAGCTGTGTAATTTTTGTAGTAAATGTATTGTATATAGTTAAAAATAAAAATAAATTGCGATTTTTTTATAAAATAAGCGTTAAAAACTATTGCGTTTTTTTGGCTGCATGCTATACTAATAAAACATTGATGATAAATAAAAAACATCAATGAGAAACGAAAGGTTCTTTGACAGATATATAAGAGCGTAGATTTTTAGAAAGTAATTTCCAACAAAAACGGAAATCAGCATTGATAAAAATCTTCACTAGATAAAGAAAACACAATTAGATTGTGTGTCTTAGAGTAGAAACAATTAAGCGGAGCGTTACTAAAGAATTAGATAAGAAACAGCTTTAATTAGCTAAAAGTCTCATTCAATTTGATGTATTAAACTTAGCTTTGATATTAGA
>NZ_CALXRN010000024.1 GCF_944390595.1 uncultured Brachyspira sp.
GATGAAGTAAAAAAATTATTAGAAAATGATGAAAAAAAGATAAGAAAATATTTCAAAAGGAGAACAAAAAAATGTCTATCACAGCAGACGAAAAAGCAAAAATAATCAAAGAGTTTGGTAAAAATGAGAAGGATACAGGTTCTACAGAAGTTCAAGTAGCACTTTTAACTAATCGCATAACTTATTTGAAAGGTCATTTTCAAACTCATACTAAGGATAATCATTCTAGAATGGGACTTTTAAAAATGGTCGCTAAAAGAAGAAAACTTCTTAACTATTTAAGAAAAACTGATATAGAAGCTTATAAAAATCTTATACAGAAATTAAAATTAAGAAAATAATAGTAAAAAGTGACAAGCTATAAAATTTAATACCTTTCTTGGTATATTTTTTTCGGCTATAAAGGAGTATAATATGGTCACAGTTAAGAGTGTCTTTTGCGGAGAGGAATTAATATTAGAGACTGGACTTCTAGCTAAGCAAGCACATGGTTCTGTTACTTTAAGACTTGGAAATACTACAATACTTGCTACTGTAGTTGCTGCCAAAGAGCCTAATTTAGAATCAGATTTTTTCCCTCTAACAGTTAATTATAATGAAAAATATTATGCTGGAGGAAAAATTCCTGGAGGTTTCTTTAAAAGAGAAGCTAAACCTAGAGATAAAGAAATTCTAATCTCACGCATAATAGACAGGCCTCTAAGACCTCTATTTCCAGAAGGTTTCAGAAATGAGGTTCAGATAATACCAACTGTTCTTTCAGTTGATGCCGACATGCCTACAGATGCTTTGGCTCTAATAGCTTCAAGTGCAGCACTTACTATATCTTGGATACCTTTCAGCGGTCCGGTTGCAGCTGTTAGAATTGGATATAAAAATGGAGAATATATAATAAATCCTAAAAACAGCGAACTTATCTCCAGCGATTTAGATATTATTGTTGCTGGAAGTAAAGATGCTATTTTGATGATAGAAGGTGAAGCTAGAGAGGTTTCAGAAGAAGTATTCATAGGTGCTATAGAACTTGCCCACAAAGAAATGCAGAAATATATAGATATGCAAAATGAAATGGCTTCTCTTTGCGGTACTCAAAAAATAGAACAAGAATTATTTGAATATGATAAAGAATTAGTTGATATGGTTACAGAGTATGGTAAAGAAAAAATATCAAATGCCAACTATAACCCTGATAAAACTAAAAGAAATGAAAGTATGGACAATGCTTTCAATGAAATAGAAGAATATATAAAAACTAAAGTAGAAGATGAAAAACTAATAGCACAAGTTAAAGGTATATGTCATTCTATAGAGGAAGAAATAGTTAGAGAAGCTATAGTAGAAAAAGAAATGCGTCCGGACGGAAGAGCTTTGGATGAAATAAGACCTATAAGTACAATGATTAATTTGATACCTAGAGTACATGGTTCAGGTCTTTTTACAAGAGGTCAAACTCAATGTTTATCTATAGTTACTTTAGGAAGCGAAAAAGATGCTCAATTAATGGATGATATATACGGTAAAGAGAATAAAACATTCATGCTTCATTATAATTTTCCTCCTTTCTCTGTTGGAGAAGTTGGACGTTATGGTGCTCCTGGAAGAAGGGAAATAGGACATGGTAATTTAGCAGAACGTTCTTTCAATGCTGTACTTCCTTCTAAAGAAAAATTCCCTTACACTATAAGAGTTGTAGCTGAAATATTAGAAAGTAACGGTTCATCATCAATGGCTACAATTTGTGCTTCTACTATGTCATTGCTTTCTGCAGGTGTTCCTCTTAATGCCAGCGTTGCCGGTATTGCTATGGGGCTTGCCACATATAAAGACGGCTATAAAATACTTACAGATATACAAGGTGTTGAAGATCATTTGGGAGATATGGATTTTAAAGTTGCAGGAACACGCAAAGGTATTACTGCATTCCAGCTTGATATTAAGCTTACAGGAATATCTGCTCAAATATTAAAAGAAGCATTGGAACAGGCTAAAAAAGCTAGATATTTTATACTTGATAAAATTGAGGCTACTATATCTAATGCTCTTGAAGTTTCAGAATTTGCTCCTAAATATAAAACTATGGATGTAAATCCGGAAAAAATTAGAATATTAATTGGTCCTGGAGGAAAAAATATCAAGGCTATTATAGAAGAAACAGGAAGCGATGTTGAAATACAAGACAGCGGTATTGTAAATATATTTGCCCCTGATACTCCTACATTAGATAAAACTATAAAACTTATAAACTCTTATGTTAAAGACCCTGAGGTTGGAGAGATTTATGACGGAGTAGTTAAAGATATTAAAGATTTCGGAGCCTTTATTGAGTTTTTACCTGGAATAGAAGGACTTTGCCATATATCAGAACTTGCCTATAAACATGTTATGAATGTGGAAGAAGTTTTGAAAATTGGAGATGAAGTCAAAGTAAAAATTATAGATGTTAAAGGCGGAAAATATTCACTAAGCAGAAAGGCATTGCTTGAAAAACCTGCTGATTATGTTGAGGAAGAATATAGCAAAAAAGAAAAAAGACATGACAGAAAGAAAAGATATTAATAATAAATATTAATATTATATAAAATAAAAACGAGCCTTATAAAAGACTCGTTTTTTATTTGCTTTTTATAAAATTAATTATTCTACTTCTTTTACATATACTTTATTCATTGTAGAATTTTCCATAGGATTATCATTATGATCCCTTTTTAATGATACTATTTTATCAGCAACATCCATTCCATTAACAACATTGCCCCACACAGTGTATTCACCATCTAAATGAGGAGCATCTGCCACACAGATGAAGAACTGAGAACCAGCACTATCAGGATGCTGACTTCTAGCCATAGAACATATACCTCTTTTATGAGGAACATCATTAAATTCAGCAGGAATGTTGAAATCAGGGCCGCCTGTTCCATGTAAATGCCTTTTAGTAGCATCTTTACTAATAGGATCTCCTCCTTGAATCATGAATCTAGGTATTACTCTATGAAATCTAACACCATCATAAAAGCCTTCATTAGCAAGTTTTTTTATAGCTTCAACATGCTTTGGTGCTTTATCGGGATAGAATTCTATTTCTATAGTACCATAATCTGTTTCAATAAATAAATGTTCTTTCATTATATAAATCCTTATAAATTAGTTAACTGTTTTTACATAAACTTTGTTCATTTTAGCAGGTTCTAAAGGATTATCATTAGCATCTCTTTTTAATGCTACTATTTTGTCAGCAACATCCATTCCATTAACAACTTCTCCCCAAACTGTATACTGACCATCTAAAAAAGTTGAATCTGCTACACAAATGAAAAACTGAGAACCAGCACTATTTATGCTTGCTCCTCTAGCCATAGAACATATACCTCTTTTATGAGAAACATCATTAAACTCAGCAGGAATAACAAAACCGGGTCCTCCTGTTCCATGTAAAGCTCTGTTAGGTTTTTTACTTTCAGGATCTCCTCCCTGAATCATGAATCCAGGTATAACTCTATGAAAACGAGTTCCGTTATAAAAACCTTGATTAGCTAACTTTTTAATCGCCTCAACATGTTTTGGTGCTTTTTCTGGAAAGAAAGCTATTTCTATAGTACCATAATCTGTTTCAATAAACAAATGCTCTTTAGAAGCCTTAGGTTTTTGTGCTATCAATACTGTAGCGAATACAACTATTGTTACAGCAGCTATTAAAATTATTTTTCCTTTTTTTAACATTTAATAATATACCACCTCTTAATTATTTTTATAATATAACCATATAAATTATATATTCGTAATTGTTTTTATTAAATTTATTTATATATTTATAATTTTTTTAATAACAATTATTTAGTTTTATCAGATGCTGTATTTTGATCTTTTGCCTTAGCTTTTTCATCAGCAGCAGCATTATCTTTTTTTACTTCATCTTTTGCTGTTATATCATTGATATTATCATATTTTATATTAGGATCATAAGTTCCTTTTCTAGTTTCGCCTTTAAGGCTAGGTATAAGTAATATCTGCCCATCTGTTATAAGATTAGGATCTGCTATTTGATCTTTATTGGCTTGATATATTTTTGTCCAAAAATTTCCGTCACCATATATGAAATCATAAGAAGCTATAAGCCATAATGAATCTGTATGCATATCTCTTAATCTAACTACATAATATTGAGGGAAACTGCCGTCATAAACATAATTGGCATTGTCTGTATTATTTTCAGTATTATCTGTATTATTTTCAGCATTATTATCTGTATTTTCATTATTATTGTTCATAGCTAAAGAACTATCTTCCCTTACATTTAGCAAATTAAGAACATTTTGCGAATACATTAAAGAATCAGAATAATTATTTTCAGATAAACTTTTAGAAGCAGAAGCTAATGATTCAGAAATTTCATTATAAAGATTAGGGTCCTTTTCATTAAGACCGTCTTTTTTAGCTCTATCAGCAGCTTCCTTAGCTTTTGCATAAGCTAAAGGAGCTTCCAACTCATCAAGAATGCTTACAGCATCTCTAGAACTTGTTAAAGAATTAGTATAATCTCCATCAGAAAGCAGCTTTTTAGCATCATCTCTTAAAGATGTAATCTTCACATCATTATTGTCGCCATTAGTCAATACAGATTCTTTAATTAAATACTCTCTTCTATAATCTATTGATAAAATATTGTATCCCAATTCAGATTTATCTGCTGATTTATTGTATTCAAGTATTGTATTTGTATAATCATTTCCATTTGTAGCTTTATTAAACATAGCTTTAGCAGAATTAATATCTTTTACCGATAAAGTATATAAATTTGATGTTAATTTATTAGTATCTCCGCCTATTTCTTCAAATAAACTTAATATTTCTTCGGCAGTTTTTTGGCTATTTAATACATATTGATAAATACCGTATCCGGATATGATTTTATCAGAATATTCTTTACTCAATTTAGAATATTCTATACTTTTATCATAATCTCCGGCATCATGGGCTTCTATAGCCATTTCTCTATATTTTTGTGCTAATTTATACTCTTCAGTCTCAGAAATATTATTATTAGTCTCCTGTCCATATAAAAAACATGATAAAGACAAAGTAATAAATAAAAATAAACCCTTTTTCATTTTATAAGCTCCAAATTTTCATAAAATCAATTTATTTAGAAGATGATTTTCTTAATTCTTCTAATTCTTTTATTTTAGCATCAGCCTCTTTTAAAGCCTTAGCACTCTCATCATATCTTTTTTTAGTTGTAAAATATGCTCTACTATGGTATTTTTTTACATTTAAAAGACAATTAACTGCCTCTTCATAATTGTTTGTACCTAAAGCAGATAATGCATTTAAATAATTTAATTCAGCCAACTCATAATTATCTTTATCTACTTTATAAGCTTTTATTTCTTTTGAATACTCTCTTTCTACTGATGTTTCTTCTTTTAGAATTGCAGCATATTTAGGAAGTCCTTCATTTAATACTGTTTGATAAGCATTTGATGCTGTTGTAAGCAATTCTTTTGCTTTTTTAGGATCTTTATTCTCATCTATAAGTATTGCCGCTTCAGAATAATTTGCTTCTGCTATATCAAATTGTTCTTTAGAATAGTTTTGCAGATCATATCTGATTGTTTTATCTCTTAATGCGGTTGCATCTTTGTATTCTTTGAATGGCATTGATGAACCGGAACAGGATATTATAAAAATAAAAGCTAATAATAATGTTGAAATATACTTAATTAACTGCATAATTACTCCAAATTATTTTATAAACATAATAAGATAATAATATATCATATATTATACTACTGAACATAAAAGTCAATAGTCATAAAAAAAATACTTAAATAAAAAAAACAAGATAATAGAAATATCTATTATCTTGTCTTAATGTACAGCAATTTAATTAATATTAATTGTTAGCAGCAGCTGCTTCATTAGTAGCAGGAGATTCAACTACACCTTTATAAGTGAATATTAAATTTGTACCTGAAGTTGTAGTAATAGTTAATACATCTCCAGCTAAAGAAATAGTATCAGCACCGCTTAATATTTGTAAATATTCTGTTTCTACTGCCATATCTTCTTCTGGACCAGCCATTTTAGTAGAACCTAATGCATTAAATGTTATTTTATCTCCATTTAATGAAAATTCGCTGAAATAGTTATTAACAGCTGATTTTCCGCCTACCATATTAGTTTCTGGAAAAGCTATAGTAACTTCTTTTCCTTCATACATATTAGTAAGTGCATACTCTTTACCTACTAAATCTGTAACCATAATAGTACCAGCTGCTGCTGGTGCTATAGATACATTAGTGTCTGCAGCATTAGTATCAGTAGCAGCTGCTGATTGACCGCTGTTGCTGCATGATACTGCAAATACTGTTCCCATAAGAACAAGAACCAAAGACAATATTTTTTTCATAATTATTTTCCCCAAATAAAAATTTTGAAAAAATTATATTATAATTATGTTTTATTATCAATGTTATAAATAGTAATAATTATAAAAAAATTAATATTTTTTATAATTTTTTTTATTTTTTTATAAAAATTATTTAGCACCTGCTTTTTTAAGTATTTCTGCGATATCTTTATGCCCTCTTTGAACAGCATAAGTCAAAGCTGTTTTACCATATTTATCTTTTATATTAACATCAGCACCAGCATTTACTAATATGCGTACTATTTCTGTATGTCCTTTTGAAGATGCCCTGCTTAAAGCTGCTCTGTTTCTAACATTACCTGTATTTAAATTTACTTTTTTATTTACTAAAAGCTGAACAACTTCTGTAAGCCCTTCTTCGGATGCTTCTATTAACGGTGTTTCTCCCATCCTGTCCTTAGTATTTATATCTACACCAGAATTAATAAGCTCTATTGCCCTTTTTACATCTCTCTTTTCTAAAGCATCCATTAAAGCTGTTCTCTTCTGCTGTGATAATAAAGTTATACTAAAAACTATTAATAAAATTAAAATCTTTTTCATAAAATATATTTCCTTAAAAAATAAACTCTTATTTAGCACCTGCATCTTTTAAAATTTTAACTATATTTTTATGTCCTCTTTGATTAGCATAAGTTAAAGCTGTTTTACCATATTTATCTTTTATATTAATATTAGCTCCAGCATCAACCAATAATTTTACTATATCAGCATACCCTCTAGTTGCCGCCCTTATCAAAGCTGTTCTTTTATTGTTATTAACATCATTCAAATTAACTTTTTTGCTTATTAATAACTTTACAACTTCAGGCAAACCTTCCTCTGCTGCTTCTATTAATGGAGTTTATCCTCTTCTATCTCTTGTATTAAGATCTGCTCCGGAATTTATTAATTCTATAGCTCTTTTAGTATCTTTATTTTCTAAAGCATCCATTAATGGAGTCCTTTTTTGCTGAGAGAATAAAGATAAACTAAAAACCGCCATAAAAATTAAAACTATAATTTTTTTCATAAAATGTATCTCCTATATATTTAAATAAATTTTATTTTGCTCCAGCAGCTTTTAAAATCTGCACTATGGATTTATGTCCTCTTTGATTAGCATAAGTTAATGCTGTTCTTCCTCTATTATCTTTTATATTTAAATCAGCTCCTGCATTAACAAGAACTTTTACTATATTGGCATAGCCTTTTGAAGAAGCTCTCATTAAAGCAGTTCTTCCCCATTTGCTTTTAAGATTTAAATTTACTTTATTTTCTACCAATAATTTTACAATCTCTATATGTCCGCCCTCTGCAGCTTCTATTAATGCATTCTCCCCTATCCTATCCTGCTGATTAATATTAGCTCCTTCTTTTATAAGTGTTCTTACTTTATTTATATCTCCCTTTCCGGCAGCATCAATAATAGGTATATCACTTTTTGCAAATAAACTTATTGAAAATATTAATGCAAATATCAGTATCTTATATTTCATAAAAACTCCTAATAAAGTATTCATTTTAATAAGAAGTATAATAAATATAATTGATATTGTCAATTTTTTGTAAATAAAATTTGTACAGAATTTACATTTTTTAAGAATATGTAAACTAATTTTATACTAATATATTTATAAATGTTATATATGTTTAACAATTATAAAAAATACAAAATAAATATTAAGATAATAAAATTAAATTATATGGATAATAAATATTAAAAAAATCAATTAAATAAAGCATAAACTACAGGTATTATAAAACATGCTATAAAAGCCCAAGCTCCATAAATATATATATAAAATACTGATTTAGTATTTCCAATACTGATTTCTTTTATATTTGGAATATTATCAGATTTTTTGAATATTATTAGTATAGACTTTATATTAAAAAATGTTATAAAAATCAAATTACCTAGCATTATTAAATTTGTACCTATCAATATTATTTTATTTGGGCTTATACCGTATTCTATTAATCTGTACAAAGAAGAAGTTAATACTAATATATCAAAAATAATAGCTATTATAGGAAGTACAATATATAAAGCTTTAGTAAATATGCTAGATTTATAATCTATTCTTATAAAGAACATATTTAATACAATTATAGCGAGCATAATATTATAAAGTATAAAACTTACTCTGTTATCATAAGGACTTATATCAGGCATTAATAGAAGAATCAAAAGTATAAATATAAATAATAAACTAAAAGGCATTAATATTCTTGATAAATATATAGAAATATTAGTTTTCATCTTCTTATAAACTGTATATACCAAAAAAGGAAATATTGAACTTAAGAATGATATTGATAATAATATTAATTTAAATATAATTTTTTCATCTAAACTGCTTATAATATCTTTTATTAAAAATATAACTATTGCTGCAAATATTCCAAATACTGCTGATACTATACCTGCTATCAAGCCTGCAAATATTAATATATCTGCAGAAAATGTAAAGAATTCTGATATACTTTTGGAGTTTAATACTTGAAATCCATTATATGATAAAGCTATTATTATAAAAAATATTATAACAGAAAATATATATTTAATATAATAAAACTGTGAATATAGCTCAATATTATCAATAGAAGCAATTGCAGTAAAAAAACTAGTACTTAAATTTATAATCAGCACAAATAAGAAAGATAAAAATATTATAATGATATTTCTTAAATTAAACTTTGAATTAATATTGAATATCAAACTAAAACAGAAAAAATAAAATATATAGAAATAAAATATGTCTATAAAAAAAATATTAGAATTACTAGTGGAATAAATACCATCAATTAATTTAGCAATATTTACAATTTTTAAATAAGAATATATAGTCATTGCTAATGATGCGATAAAACCTATAGCAATAATAATTAAATTTGATATTAAATTATTTTCTAATATTTTGCCTATTTTATTGTTTATATCATTTATTTTTTCATTTACATTATTTTGAACAATATTTTTTTCCATAAACCAATATACCCTATTATAGTAAATAAGATTGAGATGATTATAAATGAATAAATATAAAAGTCAAGATATATAACTTATTTAATAAATATCACCTAATATATAATATTTTGCTCCTAAAAGCCTATGATAAAAATACCTTCCAACTGTTTCAAATACTACAACATCTGTATCTTCATTTATAATATATGAATATCTATTTGTAATGTCATAGAAATTTGAAACAAAAATACTTTTATTGAAATCTTTTACTATATAATTAGACATATTTATGATATAAGAGTCCCTTATAAAAAATATATTCTTTTTATTCTCAGAATAGTTTTTTGCTTCATATTTTATATAATTATTTGTTATAATCATACTATATTCATTAGTAAATCCATTAGAATGGTAATTATCTACTATATAATCATCTTCATAAGTTCCAATAAAAGGAAAATAATTATTTGTTAGGGTAGTAAATAATTTTATATTTGAATTAGTTATATGAGGAATATTAAAATTTAACAGCTTCATTAACTCATAATAACCAATATATGCTCCCAACCTTGTCCAATGACTATAATCTGAATATTTATAATACAATATATATTTATCTTTATATTTTAATAGTTCTTGTTTTGGATAAACAATTTTTATATCTGTATTATTTTTTATATACTCAATAAATTTATCACTTGAATTAAATTCTGTTTTTCTTTTAATATAATCAGGCATATACTCTGAATATATAAAATTTTTATCGGGGCATATCATTAAAACAAAATCAATTCCTGATTTTCTTAATTTATCTCTAACATATAATAGATTATTTTTTACTATTTCTAATTCCTTATCATTAAAATAATAATTACCAACAAAATCATCTACAATACCATCTGCTTTTATAAATAAATTAGATTCCTTACCCAATATTGCATTATTATCTATCAAATCATTAAATATATAATAGTCTAAATATCTTTTTAAATAAATAATATTATTTCTAAAAGGTAAATGATCATTGAAATAATCTTCATATTCTTTTGTGTAGTTATTTATAGTAAAATTAGGTTTTTCTTTCAAATTTCTATTTTCATAATTATCAACATATATATTGGGTATTAAATTATATATAAAATTTGGTGTTATTAAAAATATCAAAAAAATCAACAAAATTATTTTATATTCAATATTGTTATAAATTGTATGTTTTTTACAACAAAAATAATTTTTTATTATAAAAAATAAATAAATTAAATATAATAATACTATAAAAATAAATGTATAATCAATAGAAATACAATATAAAGGTATCATAACAACAAAAAATATAATTAATAAAAATAAATATTTAAAACTGTTATGATTAATAAATATTTTACGTATTATAATCAAATAAAGATCATCTATAGTATATAGAAATATTAATAATACCAAATTTAATAATAAAAATAACAAATATATATCAATTTTAACTTTAAGAGTATATTTAACATTATCTATTTTATTTTCTCTTATTTCTTTAGAACTAATTAAATTTCCGAATGGTGTACCTATATTATTATCCATTTTTATTTCTTTTACATATTCTGGAAAACTATTAGTATTTAAATAAACTCCATATATATCACTATTTCTAAATACTTTATCATAATATTTTACTTGAAAATTATATATATAATTATTAGAATATGAATCATTTACATTAAAAGATGATATTTCTAAATATCCAACT
>NZ_CALXRN010000025.1 GCF_944390595.1 uncultured Brachyspira sp.
ATGGAATATTTCTCTAAAAAAAATAAATAATATAAGGAGTAAATATGTCAGAAGAAAATAAAATACCTGCATTAAGAAAAGGCAATGTTTCAATCAATAAAAAAAATGATTTAAACAAAATAAAGCCTGTTGATACATCAAAATCAAAAATCTCAAAAATACTAAAATCAGATTCTATACAAAAGCAGATGAACGATGAATTAAAAAGAAAGAAAGGGCTTGATTTAGTATTAATAGGTGATTTTACAGATTCTATGAGTGAATATAGAGAAAAATTGAGATTAAAATTTAAAGAACTTTCAAAAACATTATTTAAAGTTATAGATAATCTTCGTATAGGTATTATATTTTATTTGGATCATGGCACCGGCATATATTCTAATTACAATCCTTATGTTACAAGATATCATAAACTAACAACCGATATAGAGGCATTGTATAATTTTATAGATGAAGCAAAAATAGATAATGGTATAGATTGGGAAGAAGCTGTTGAGGATGCTTTAAATGATGCTTATAATAATATGAATTGGAATCAAATAAATGCAAAATCAATAGTATTATTCGGAGATGCTAGGCCTCATGAACCTAGAGAATGCATATATGGATATGATTATTTTGAATTAACTAAAAAACTTTATCAAAAACAAGTAACTATAAATACAGTTTTCTGCAATACTGGATACGGCGGATACAATAAAGTTTCTTCTGCTTATAAAATAGATATAGGGGATTTCAGTAAAAGAGTTTCAAGATTAAGAGAAGATGAATTTTTTTCTTGGATAGCAAATGTTACTGGAGGCATAGCTATAGGAGTTGAACAAATAGAAGATATAGTCGACATAATACAGGCTATGGCAGCAAAAGATGCCGGTAAAATGGATGAATATGAAGAAGAAATAAAAAAGACTCATAAAGCTGCTAAAATCCCTATACTAGAACATATAAAAAAGGAATCATTAAAAATAGAAGAGAAAAAGAAAACTTTGAGAATAACAGGAAGATAAATAATACAATATAAAAAGGCATGCTGATATAATCAACATGCCTTTATTTATGAACAATACAAAAATTATTTAATTATCATATTTGAACATCAGCATCATAATCTATGCCTTCTAATCCGAATCCATGAAGATGTAAATACTCATCTCTGAATTGTGCTAAATCTGCATTTGCTTTTAACGAAGCATTATCCTTTACTTTATCCCACGCAAGAGCAACTTCTTTTTGTACATCATCCCGCATTTCCCAATCATCTAATCTTAATCTGTTTTCATCATCAAGTATAAAGCCTTTGCCGGAATAAATTTTTTCAGCAAACTGTCTGTACATCTGTTCAATACATCCTTCATGTATTCCTTTCTCTTTCATCACCTTGAATAATATGCTTATATATAAAGGCATAGCAGGAATAACAGCAGAAGCTCTTGTAACAACAGCCTTTGCCACACTAACATAAGCATGTCCTTTTATCTTTTCCTGCATCATTTTATCCATTTGCAAAGCAGTTTCTTCTAAATTATCCTTAGCCTTACCAATAGTTCCGTCTCTGTATATAGCTTTAGTCATTTCAGGACCTATATATGAATAAGCTAAAGTAATGGCATTTTCTGCAAGCATATCTTCTTTTATAAGCATATCAATCCAATCTTTCCAATCCTCTCCTCCCATAACTTTTACAGTAGCTTTTATATCTTCATCGCTTGCAGCAGGCATTTTTACTTCAATAAGCTCTTCAGTCATAAAGTCTGTACCAAAGCCTTCATAATCTTTTCCTATAGGCTTCAAAGTAGAACGGTATGTTATATTTTCTTTTTCATCTTTTCTTATACCTGTAGCTAAACTATATATTACACAGTCTATTTTACTGCCAAAAAATTCTTTAGCTTCTTTTATAATATTCGCTTTAGACTCTCTTAAAAAAGCATCCCCTATAATTGTTTTTTCTTTAAGTCCGTCTCTTTTAGCATATTCGCTGAATGCCTTATTATTGTACCAGCCAGGAGTACCTGTTCTGTCTTCAGAAGCAGCTCTCTCAAAAGATACACCTAAAGTATTTACTCCCATACCATAAGATAATACTATTCTGCTTGCAAGTCCGTATCCGCCTGAAGCTCCTAATATTAATGCATTTTTTATATTGGATTTTATTTTTGGTTTAGATTTTACATAATTGATTTGATTTTCAACTTCTTTAGCACAGCCCAATGGATGTGAAGTTTTACATACATTATTTATTATTTGCGGTTTTACTACCATAATAAAATACCTCCTTTTATTTTTTAAATTAAATCAATAATATATTAAAAAGATTTTTTTTCAATAGACAAATTAATTTTATTGTTACAATAATATCTTTTTTTGATAATAACAAATATATAATAATACTATATAGAGGAATCGTTTTCTAAATCCTGATATCTATATTTTAATAATTTCAATAATAAAAAAGAAACCTGCAGAAACATTAATATGATAACCGCACGTTAAATAAAATAATGTATATAAATAAATTAATAATCAAAAAATAATTTCATATTAAAACTGATTAACCGTGCGTTAAAAAAATTAATTTGTTTATAAAATATAGAGTTAATGCATCTAAAATTTAGAAATTACCCACATTATAAATGATAAAAATATGCTTATTACAATACAGCTCATCAATGGGAAAGCAAATGTAAAATTTTCTTTTTTTATAAAGATATCCCCTGGAAGTTTTCCAAAAGGAATTTTTATATTAAATAAAAATAATACGCCAATTATTAAAAATATAATACCAATAACTATAAAAAGTTTAGCAAAATGAGTATTCATTATTATTCTGACATTTTCTTATTCATTTTTTCTATATCTTTATCATGTCCGGCAATAATCAATATATCGCCTTCTACCATAGGAACATCAGGATCAGGAGTACAATCAACCACCACCTTTTTTTCACCCAATATACCTACTGTCTCTTTCTTTACAGCAACAACATTAATTTTGTATTTCTTTCTCAAATCAAGCTCTTTGAAATTCTTACCGGCAAGTCCTCCATGAACAGGAAACTCTACTATAGAATGATATTCCGTAAGATCATAAAGCAAAACTGTATCGCCTACCTCAAGCTGCTCTGCTATGTGTATACCCATAGACTCCTCCGGACTTACCAAATGCGTTATACCTATCATACTAAGTATTGCTTTATGTTTTTCATTTGAATATCTTGCTATAATATTCTTTACGTTAAGCTCTTTTAAAAGCAATGCTGTCAATATACTTGTCATCATATCTTCACCAATAGTAAGTATAACAGCATCAAATTTGTTTATCTCAATAGCTTCTAGTGCCTCTTTTTGTGTCGAGTCTAATCTCATTGCCTGAGTTACACTATTTTTTATAGCTTCTATTTCATTAATATCATTATCTATAGCAAATACTTCTATTGAAGGTTTTGTCATAAGCCTATTGATTAATGCTTTACCTAAAGTACCGACTCCTATAACAGCATACTGAAGCATACTAATACCCCTAAAATATATATTTTAATTAGTTTTATTATAGAATAATATAAAATTTTGTCAAAAAATATTTTTATAAATTTACAGTTTCATTATTAAATATCTGTAATAGATAAAATATAGTTAATTTCTTAATTATTTAAAGCAAATATATATAAAATTTAGTATTTATATATTTAAATATATATAATTTATCAAATACAAATATGTAATTATATTTTTACAAATAACTATTTTATATAAAAAAAAATTAAAAAACAATATGTAAAACAAATTTTATTTTACACTTTATTTTAAATTATGTTATTATTATAGCACAGACTATAAAAATTGTGAGAGGTTACAAAAATTTATGAAAAGAATAATTTTTATTTTAAGCATTACATCTGCATTAATTATTTCATGCAATAGTAATAATGCACCAACAATAGGTGAAAAACCATTAACATCAAATGTTCCAAGCGATGACAAAACAGTAAGAGAAGGAACTCCTTTGTCCCAATGGAATGACAGTGATGCAAATATAATATCAGTTAACAGTTCATCTGTTAATCTAAGAGCTGCTAATGCTTCTGAGTATACATTACTTGACAGATTATATTCAACTGTATGGTATCAATCTGAATCTGATTATGATGACGGAAGATTAGAAACAGAAGAAGAGTTTATATTCTTTAATAGTTCATCAGAAATATGCAAAAGAGAATATGAAAATGGAAGAATAGATGGAAGAGATGAATATTCAACATTAAGATATATTAATTATGTTTCTATTCCTAATGCTCAAAACAATAGAGACAGAAACGCATGCATAGTTCAAAATATAGAAAAATATGATAATGATGCTGATTACGAAGGATATTATTTAGTAGACAGAAATACATTATACATAGTTGATGGCGACAGAGAAGATGAAATTCAAAGAAAATTAAGCGATATAATAAGCGGAAATACTCAAAAATACAGAGAAGATAAATTTGTATTGTCTACAAAATCATTAAATTAATACAAAAATAAAAAATAAAGAGAGGCTTAAATTTAGTCTCTCTTTATTTTTGCATAATTATTCATTGTTAGCTTGATAATTTAATTTTACTAAATAATCTATTTTATCAACAACTTTAGAAAAAGGTTTTTCAACACTGATTAAAGCTCTCTCAACATCATTTCCATCTTCATCTTCAATATATATGTCATAATATAATTCTTTATGATCATATTCATTTTCAAAAGTAAGTCTTATAAATATAAAATTATTAATATTGATTCTGTCCATTTTAGGTTCATACTCTAAACGCTTAATCTCAGTATTCAATAATTCTTTACCTAAATTCTCTACTATAACTTTATATATAGACTCAAGCTCCTTCCTTATATAGTGTACATTGTTGTCAAACATTAAAAACTCCCTATATTTTATAATTTTATTTATTTTATAAATATATTAAAATAAAATAAATTGTCAAAATATTTAATAAGATTCTAATACAGAGGCAACCTCTTCATCTCCTAATTCTCTTGCAATACTGGCAAGTTCTTTAGCTTTTTTATTAGATAAATTAGGATTGGCATTATTTTCTAATAATATTAAAGCGATTTCAAAATTACCATATTCAACAGCATGAGAAAGAGCAGTTTCACCGTCTTTATCAACCATATTTACATCAGCACCATTTTCTAATAAAATATTAATGGCTTCAGGAGATATTTCTCTTCCGGAAAATGCTATTAAAGGTGTAATTCCATAATCATTAGCCTTATTAATATTTGTAGTTTTTGACAATATCTTTATTGTTTCCACATCATTTGCTATCAAAAGAGGAGTAACACCTTCGTCAGATATTAAATTAATATTAGCTCCATTATCAACTAAAAATGCCACTACATCAGAATTAGAATTATCTGCTGCAAAAAATAAAGGAGTCCAGCCATAATTATTAGCTGCATTCACATCTGATTTAGCCATTACTAAAAGCTCAACTATATTGTAATTACTGTCATATATTCCAATTCCCTGTCTAGCCCATATATCTGTAGCATATAAAAGTGCTGTATAATTTCTTTTATTTTTCATATTAACGTCAGCATTATTTTTTATAAGTGCATTTACTAAATCGGCATATCCGTAATAAGAAGCTATCATCAAAGCAGTTGTACCCTCATCAAAAGTAACGCTAAGATCATATTCCACATCTTCTGTATTTACTATATTTGTAGTTTCTGTTAAAGTATTATTTACATTTCCAGAAGCTAGTAAATTTGTTATTATATCCATACTAGGATTTCCCTCATACTTTAATATAGCATCTTCCAAACTCATATCTTGAACTATATTGTTTTCGGATGATAAATTTTCATTTGTCTCTATATTATCATTTGAAACTTCAGTATTTGATTTTTGAGAACATGATATCATAACAAAAATAAAAACCAATATATAAACTATAACTTTCATAATGAACCCCAAATACTATTTTATTTTTAAATATATTAACATATCTTAACAATTATATCAATTAAAATATATTTTCTATAAAACAATTAATATATTTACTAGAATAGCCTTTATAAACTCTTTCATTATTTTCATCTAAATTTAATTGATACATTCTAAATATCACTAAAAAATTTTTAGGCTGCCATAATTCTTCATAACTATATTTATAAATCATACCAATTTTTTTCATCACTTCATAGCTTGCAATATTATTTATATCATGAGTAGCAGTTATATATTTTATATTATCTTTTTTTAGAGCATATCCGAAATCATTATTATCATTATTATTTTCTTTTAAACAAACAGCATATCTATAAAAAGTACGAATATTATTTGTGTTTAAATAAAAATTTTCTAAATGTTTTTTTGTATATTCTAAATTTTCAAAAGGAAACCAAGGAAGATATTTATTAACATCTTTATCAGATAAAATACTGAATAATGCTTCTATATCATCAATATTGAATTTTCTTATAATAAGCCTATTAGTCAATAACATAAAAATAAAAAGCGGATATTATAAAAAATACCCGCCTATATATTATAGTAAATATTTATTTTTTTCCAAAAATTCTATCTGCTATAGCACGTCCTGTAGGAGTATTAGCAAGCCCGCCCTGAGCAGTTTCTCTAAATCTTTCATCCATTGCATCTCCTACTTCTTTCATTGCAAGTACAACTTCATCTGCAGGTATAATGCTTTTAAAACCAGCACAAGCCATCTCAGCAGAAATAATAGCATGCACAGAACTCATAACATTCTTACTCATACAAGGAGCTTCAACAAACCCAGCTATAGGATCGCATATCAAACCAAGAACTGTAGATAAAGCCAAAGCAAAAGCATTAGCACATTCTTCCGGAGTTCCGCCCATAATCTCAGCACAAGCACATGCAGCCATAGCAGCAGCACTTCCGCATTCAGCCTGACATCCTCCCTCAGCACCTGCAAATGTAGCAACCTGAGCTATAATATCTGCAAGTCCAGCAGCTGTAAACATACCTCTAACTATATCATCTTTTTTATAGCCTTTTTTTTCACATATAGAAAGTACAGCAGGCATTATACCGCAGCTTCCAGCTGTAGGAGCTGCTATTATTTTACCCATACATGCATTGTAACCGCTAACAGCCATAGCTGAAGTTACAACCTCGCCTACAGTATCTCCAAGTATACTTTTCCCTGATTTATAAAATTTTTCAACTATATCTACACAATTTTCCTGCTGTCCTGTTACAAAATGAAATTTATCCTTTTTTCCTTTTTCTATTGATTCTCTCATTATATCATAATAACTAGACATTTTATCAATAACAACTTGTCTATCAACTTTCTGACTTTTAGCTTCTATATCTATTATTATTTCACTCATCTTTACTTTTTTTTCTGTAGCTTCAGCCACTAATGATTCTATAGATTTTATATCCATAATATTCTATCCCTCATATAAATTTTTAATATAATTTATCTAAAAATACAAAATCTCTTATATTTTCTATTTTTCTAATTCTATCTTCTATTTCTTTAGATATAACATCAGTCATACCAATAACTATAATTGCATATCCTTTATTAGGACCCTCAAACTGAGGTGTTACATTCATATTTTCAATATTAATATTATTTTCAAATATAATAGAAGTAACCTTTGCTATTATACCTGGAACATCTCTATTAACTATAGCAATAGTAGGAAAGTCGCCTTTATAATGAACTTCAATACCATTAACCTTATCTAATACTATTAATCCTCCTCCTATTGAAGAAGCTAAAATATTAATCTCATTGCTTTCTCCCTTAGCTTCAATATAAACACTATTAGGGTGAAAAGCATCTCTTAATGTTGTTGGAATAAACTCATATTTAAGCCCAGATTTATCAGCAATACTATAACTATCCCTAAGTCTGGCATCATCAGTTTCAAAACCTAAAAGACCCGCTAAAATGGCCTTATCTGTTCCATGACCTTTCCATGTTAAAGCAAAAGAACCATGCAAATATATCTTTGCCTCCTTTACATCTTCACCTAAAATTTTTTTAGCAAGTTTTCCTATACGGCAAGCTCCGGCTGTATGCGAACTTGAAGGACCTATCATTACAGGACCTATTATATCAAATAATGTAGCCATAAAATATCCTCCATTTATTTAAATATAATTTAACATAATAAATAAATTATGAATATAGATTTTTT
>NZ_CALXRN010000026.1 GCF_944390595.1 uncultured Brachyspira sp.
TATGGAAAAGAGATAAAAACGATGAAAATAAAGCACAGTTTATAACAGGCTTTTATCCAATGCAAAATGATGACTACTCACAAACTTATGATATTGCTTCATCAAAAAATTACGTTACAATAGAAGCAACCGATGATGACGGTGTATATTATTATACATTCATAATAGAAAATAATGATTTTTATTTAGATAAATTTTCTATGGAAAAATATAATATATCAGATAATAACAAAAAAGAAGAAGAACATTATTATAATTACAAAACAGATGCTGCTAAATTTAATCACAAAAGCAGAATAAAAGCTATTGATTTAGAAAGAGGTTTCTTTAGTAAGTTAATAGAAGAATACAATAAATAAAAAATAATAAAGGGCTTTAGTTTTTTAATCAACTCAAAGCCCTTTATATTAAAATTAATTATATATTATAATTTTTCTATTTCTTCTATGCTTAATCCTGTATATTTAGAAATTATATTAACATCTACATTATCATTCTTCATATTTCTTGCCATAGATATTTTATTTTCTTTAATACCTTCTTTAATACCTTCTTCTTTAGCCTTCTTTATATCTAACTCAATACTCCTATTAAAAAAATAAGTATCTACTTCACGTTTTTTATACTTATCCATTACAGGACTATCATTAACAAAAGTACGGCATTTTTTTTCTACTTCTTCAAATATAGTATTTTCTTTCATTAAAATAGACATATCTTCCCCCTTAAAAAATTTAACCCAAGAAATGAATTCTTTATGTATATTATCAACATTTTCTCTTTTATTAATATCTTTAAAATTGAATTTAGGAAGCTCTACAAAATGAAGCTGACAATGATCTGTTAAAATATTATTATTATTTAATTCTTTTAATATATAACAGCTATGCCCTTTATTCTCATCAGTTAATATAAAATTCGTAATATTAATACTTACAGCTGGTTTTAATTCATCATAAAAAGAACCTCTATTTAAACTAGAACTATAATTATAAGCCCAATAATATAAAGCTCTTTTTATAAAATCTTCATTTCCTTTGGATTGTATTTCTATTAAAACAGTTATACCTATTTCTGTAGTAGCTTTTATATCAACAATACTTTCTTTATTCGTCATAATTTTCTGCTATATTAAATGGATTAAGTATTTCTATTTTCTTAAAAGTTTCAAAATTTAAATCTTTAAATACGGCATTAATAAAATTTAAAGCTATATTTTCATTACCTTCATGTGAAAATAAATAGCGTACAAAATAATCATTAATTCTATTTAAATTTTCAATTGTAATAGGTTCATTTAATATTTGTTTTAATTTATCCAAATCTTTCATAATATTATTATACAAAAATAATTGTAAAAGTAAAGTTTTGATTATTTTATTATTTTTGATATGTAAATTTAATAATTGATTAGAAGTTATTTAACTTATTATAATTTTTATATATAAAAATTTTATAAAAAAAGACTTTAAGTCAATTAAAAAACTCAAAGCCCTTTGTTTTTTGTAAATCAATAATAATTATAAAAATTAAATTTCCTCGCCGTTCTCTATTTTTGTAAGCAAATCAACTCTCCTAGCATGTCTTCCGCCTTCATATTCAGCATCGAGCCATTCCTTAACTATCATCTTAGCCAAATCAACACCTACTACTCTAGCACCGAAAGCTATTATATTAGAATTATTATGCTGTTTAGAAAGCTTAGCAGAATAAGGCTCACTGCAAACTGCCGCCCTTATACCTTTTACTTTATTAGCGGCAAGTGAAATTCCTATACCAGTTCCGCATATTAAAACACCGCATTCACATTCTTTGCTTACAACAGCATCAGCAACTTTTTTTCCATATATAGGATAGTCAACACTTTCTGCAGTATGTGTACCATAATCAGTAACAGTATGTCCCAATTCTTCTAAATATTTTATTATCTCTTTTTTTAATTCAATAGCTGAATGATCGCAGCCTATAGCAATTTTCATAGTTTTTATTTCCTTTCTTAGTATATTTTTTATTATAAAATTAATCTAAATTATAAGAAAACTCTAATATAGCATAAGTTTTATCATCCTCACTGTCAAACTTTAATAAAACCTTATCATCAATTAAAGCTTTCTTTACAACGATAGTATCGCCTAAAGCAGCAGGTACTCTGTATTCTATTCTTATTCTTTTATAATAATCATCAACATAATCTATTGCCATATCAATATATCTTGCATTGTTTACATGATTATTATCATCTATAAAATATTTTTTTACTTTAAATCTATCAACTTCTTTTAAAGCATTATTATCAACTTTTATTTTTCTAGGCAAATAATTCATCTCCTGCTTCTCATCAAATTTAAAATTTTCTATAATCGAAGAAGGCACTCTAATTAAATTACCATTAGATAAATCTACAAATCCTCCTATAGCATAGCAAATAGCAAGCTCATTATAATTTTCATCATATATTACAGTATTTCTATAACCATAAGCCTCATTACATTCATATACATAAGTGCGTACTATCACTTTATCGCTGTATTTAGGAAGTTTGTATATATCAACCTGCCTTGATACTAAAAACATACTGACATTATTTTCATTAAAATATTTTGTAAGCTCTATATCAGAATCTAATTGAAAAAATGAACAATCCTGCATCAAATCAAATATAGATGAAGTTTTTAAAAGTCCGTCTTTATCAATCTGACTAGTTCCTACGATTGTTTTCATTTCATACATAAATAATAAACCTTTCTTAAATTAATTAATATAATTCCAAATATTATAATACTAAAATTATAATTGTCAAAGTGATTAAATCATAACAATTTCATATATAATTAATATATTTAATCGTGCATTAATACTACTTTAAATTAAAAAATATATTAACATACCCCGCCCTCTAGATTCATAGATTCATTATAATTTTTAGTTTTATTAATATTTATTGATTTATAAAGAAAAAGCATACCCGCCCAATTTTGAATTAAATTTAGTGCTGAGTTTAACGCACGATTAATATAATTTTGATAATTAATGAAATTTGAAAAATGAAACTATTTTTAATTATTAGATTTAGTTAAAAAACTTTATATTAAGCATAATAATTATTATAATATTACACCAAGAGTAAGCATTCTTCCAACCTGAACCCCATCGCGTCTGTAAGAATAAAAAACTTCATCATGAGTATTAAGATGAGAAAGTTCTATATTATTTTCTAAAAGACCCGATGCCAACATCTGCTGTTTTATTTCCAAACCATTATCAATATGCCACTTATTATTAATCATAGTTTTATTTTGAAAATGTACAGCAACTTCATCTCCTACCTCATAATCCTTTTGGGCTATATAAGGACCAATATAAGCATACATTTTTGAAGGATTAGCATTGTATTCTTTTTTCATTAAAGAAATTGTTTTTGCTGTAATATTTTGAACAGTTCCTCTCCATCCTGAATGAATAGCAGCCATCGATTTGCTTTCATCACAATAAAGTATTATAGGCACACAATCAGCTGTTTGAACTATTAAAGGTGTATTTTTAAGATTAGTTATTAAAGCATCTGTACCTTCAACAAGATTTTCTCTTCCTCCAAATAAATGAATGTTAGATTCATCTATTTTAACTATATTGTCTTTATGAACCTGATGCATAAAAATAGACTTATTTATATCAAAATTAGTATATTTAAAAAACTCTTCTTCTTTGTATTTTCTATATTCCAAAGTGATATCTTTAGCATTAATATTATATCCCTTTGAAAGTACAGCTATATATATTTTTTGATTATTATTTTTGGCAGAATATAAAATATTATTCATTCTTTAATCTTTTTATTTCTTCTTCTAATTCTTTAACTCTTTCTGTAAGCTCTTTAGTTTCATTTCGGGAATGCTCCATAATACTTTCATATAAAGTAAAAAATTTTTTGGCATATTCCAACTTATTTTTTAATTCACTTATCTCTTCTTTATAAACATCTATTTTGGACGAAAGCAATTTATTATCTTCCTGAAGCTCCAAAATAAGTTCTTTATCACTATATTCCACTTCTACAAGCCCTCAAATTACTTAATTCATATAATATCTATTATGTACATTATAAATCGATTGTCAAGTATAATTACACAATATTATTGCAGTAATCAGAAAATAAACTACAAATTCTTAATTACTGCAATAATCATAATATATCAAACGTATTATATGTTAGATACTATTATATCTCCCATCTCAGAACATTTCACTTCTTTATATAAATAAGCCATCATATTGTGTTTAGGCATTATATCACGTGTTCTATAACCTTCATCTATAGCTCTAATAACAGCATTGTCAATATCATCAGCTTCATCATTCATGCCAAATGAATATCTAAACATCATGGCAAGTGAAAGTATAGTACCTATAGGATTAGCTAAATCATTTCCAGCAATATCAGGTGCAGAACCATGAATAGGTTCATATAATCCTAAATTTCCATCAGAAAGGCTTGCAGAAGGCGCCATACCAATAGATCCGCTTATAACGCTAGCTTCATCAGAAAGTATATCTCCAAACATATTTTCTGTAACTATAACACCAAATTGTGAAGGATTAGATGCAATCTGCATAGCAGCATTATCAACATACATATCATTATATTCTACATCGCTGTATTCTTTAGCTAAATCATTCATAACTTCACGCCATAATTTAGAAGTGTGAAGAACATTTGCTTTATCAACAGAAGTTAAAGGTCTTTTTAAATTTCTAGCCAATTCAAAAGCAACCTTACCTATTCTTCTTATTTCTGTTTCAGTATAAAGCATAAAATCTGTAGCCTGCCTAACACCGTTTACTGTTTCAAATTTATGCTCTCCGAAATAAACTCCGCCCGTAAGCTCTCTAACCATGATAAAATCTATCATATCCTTACATATAGTTTCTTTAAGAGGAGAAGCATATTCTAATGATTTTAATATTTTTGTAGGTCTGATATTTGCATAAAGATTCATCTCTTTACGAAGTTTTAATAAACCTCTTTCAGGTCTCTTATCAGGATCAACTTTATCCCATTTAGGACCGCCTACAGAACCTAAAAGAACAGCGTCAGACTTAATGCATTTTTCCACATTTTCATCTGTAAGAGGCACTCCATACTTGTCTATAGAACATCCTCCCATATCCACATATTCAAGATTAAACTTATGAGAATATTTTTCAGATATTCTATTGAGTACATCAATGGCTTTACCTACTACTTCAGGACCTACGCCATCTCCTTTAATAACAACAATATTTTTTTCCATAAATAATCATCCTTTATAATTTTTTATAGAGTTCAAAAGCCCGTTAGAGTTAATAATATTTTTTATAAACTCCGGAAAAGGCTCTGCTTTATAACTTTCATTTTTAGTTATATTCTTTATTATACCATTATCAAAATCAACTTCAACTTCATCGCCTGCATTTATTTTCTTGCTTGCCTCATCGCATTCTAATATAGCAAGTCCTATATTAATAGAATTTCTATAAAATATTCTAGCAAAAGAAGAAGCTATAACGCAAGATATTCCAGATTCTTTAATAGCAATAGGAGCATGCTCTCTTGAAGAACCGCATCCGAAATTATCTCCTCCAACCATTATATCGCCTGACTTTACTTTACTTACAAAATCTTTATCAATATCTTCCATACAATGAGCAGCAAGCTCCTTATGATTGGAAGTGTTTAAATATCTTGCCGGAATAATAACATCTGTATCAACATTATCACCATATTTATGAACAAAACCTTTAGCTTTCATTTACAATATCTCCTTACAAATAATTATTTAGGCTCTGTTATGTATCCTGTTATAGCACTGTATGCAGCAGTAGCAGGACTAGCCAAATACACCTTTGAAGTTTTATCTCCCATTCTTCCTACAAAATTTCTATTAGTTGTAGTAACCGCAACCTCATCATGTGCAAGTATTCCCATATATCCGCCTAAACAAGGTCCGCATGTAGGAGTTGATACAGCACAGCCTGCATCAATAAATATATCCATATAACCTAATTTTATACATTCTTTATAAACTTTCTGAGTAGCAGGGATAATTATACATCTTACATTTTTAGCTACTTTCTTTCCTTTTAATATATTAGCAGCTGTTGCCATATCGGATAATCTTCCATTAGTACAAGAACCAATAACAACCTGATCAACTTTTATATCTTTTAATTCTTTAGCTTCTTTTGTGTTCTCTGGTAAATGAGGACAAGCAACTGTAGGCTCTATAGAAGACAAATCAATATCATACTCTTTTTCGTAAACTGCATCATCATCAGCTTTGAAAACAGTATAATCTCTTTTTACTATATCTTTTAAAAACTCAATAGTTTGATCATCTACTTCAAATATTCCGTTTTTTGCTCCTGCCTCAATGGCCATATTAGCAATACAAGCTCTATCGTCCATAGTTAAAGATGAAACTCCTTCACCTCTAAATTCCATAGATTTATACAATGCTCCGTCAACTCCTATCATACCTATAATATGAAGTATAACATCTTTACCGGATACATTTGGTTTTAATTTTCCTTTAAGATTAAACTTAATAGCAGAAGGAACTTTAAACCAAACCTGGCCTGTAGCCATAGCAGCAGCCATATCTGTACTTCCTACTCCTGTAGAAAAAGCTCCGAAAGCTCCGTAAGTACAAGTATGAGAGTCCGCTCCTATTATAACTTCACCTGGTGCTACTAAACCTTTTTCAGGTAAAAGAGCATGCTCAACTCCCATATCTCCTACATCATAATAATTTGTAATATCATGCTTATTGGCAAAATCTCTGCATTGTTTGCATTGTTCTGCAGCTTTGATATCTTTATTCGGAGCAAAGTGATCCATAACCAAAGCTATTTTTTCTTTATCAAAAACTTTATTGAATCCATATTTTTCAAATTCATTTATAGCAACAGGACTTGTTATATCATTTCCTAAAACTAAATCAGTTTTAACCATAATAAGCTCGCCTGCTTCAACTTTATCAACACCTGCATGTGCTGCTAAAATTTTCTGAGTAATAGTCATATTAGTATCCTTAAATTAATTTAAAAATAGTAAAGAGGCTTATATAAAGCCTCTTATAAATAATTATTATAATTTATTCAAACCATTAATATAAGCCATTAAGCTAGCCTCAATAATATCTGTACTGACAGCTCTGCCGATTACAGTTTTATCATCAGAAGCTAATCTTACAATAACCTCTCCCAAAGCATCCTCGCCTTCAGTGATAGCATTAATACTATAATTTACTAATTTAGCTCTATTAGATGTAACAGTATCGATAGCACCGAATGCAGCATCAATAGGTCCGTTTCCTTTTCCTATACCTTCCACAACATTTTCTTTATTATCAAGTATAGATATGGAAGCAAAAGAAGATATAGAATCACTGTCATTAACCATAAAGCTTTTTAAAGTATACATAGGATTTTCTACATTAGTATTTCCTATTAATAATGCTTCAATATCAGTATCAGTAACTATTTTCTTTTTATCAGCTAAATTTTTGAATTTTACAAATGCATCTTCCAAAGCCTTATCATCTATATCATATCCCAAAGATTCAATTCTATCTTTGAAAGCATGCTTGCCTGAATGCTTACCTAACACCATTTTATTCTGAGGTATTCCTATATCTTCAACATTCATAATTTCATAAGTAGAACGTTCTTTCAATACTCCATGCTGATGTATTCCTGCCTCATGAGCAAATGCATTGGCACCTACTATAGCCTTATTAGGAGCAACTACCATACCGGAAATTGTAGATAATAATTTAGAAATTTTATAAATACGTTTAGTATTAATATCGGTATAAGCATTATAAAAATCTTTTCTAGTTTTAATGCCCATTACAATTTCTTCCAAACTTGCATTACCGGCACGCTCACCTATGCCATTAATAGTACATTCCACCTGAGTAGCTCCAGCCAAAACAGCAGACAAAGAGTTAGCAGTGCCAAGTCCTAAATCATCATGGCAATGCACAGATATATCAACATTTTCTATACCTTTAACATTCTCTTTTAAATACTTTATCAAATCTGCCATTTCTAACGGAGTAGTATATCCTACTGTATCAGGGACATTTATTGTAGTAGCACCATTCTCTATTGCAACAGAATATGCTTTGGCTAAAAATTCTCTATCGCTTCTTGAAGCATCTTCAGCAGAAAACTCTATAAAATCAAATTTTGTTTTAGCATAAGAAACAGATTCTTTTATTATTTCTAATACCTGCTCTCTAGTCATCTCTAATTTGTGCTTTAAATGTATATCGCTTGTAGCTATAAAAGTATGAAGCATAGGATGTTTTGCCTCAGTAAGTGCTTCATAAGCTCTGTCTATATCCTTTTTATTGCATCTTGCCAAACTTGCTAATTTAGCATTCTCTACAACTTTACTTACTTCTCTTATAGCATTGAAGTCATCATCAGAACATATAGCAAATCCTGCTTCTATAACATCAACACCCAATTTATCTAATTCAGCTGCCATCTCTAATTTTTCAGCCAAATTCATAGTACAACCAGGAGATTGTTCTCCATCTCTTAAAGTAGTATCAAAAATCTTAATCTTTCTCATTGTTAAAACCCTTTTATAATTAAACATCATTTACTTAAAAGATGCTTTGGATTACAAAATGTATAATAATTACTGTTTAATCCAACTCATCATTTTTCTTAACTCTGCACCGACTTTCTCTAATTTATGCTCGCTTTCTAATTTTTTAGTAGCATTAAATTTAGCTTTGCCGCCTGCACTAAACTCTTGAATAAACTCACTAGCAAAAGTACCGTCTTGTATCTCTCTTAATACTTTTTTCATTTCTTTTCTAGTTTCTTCAGTGATCATTCTTCTTCCAGTTCTGTAATCGCCGTAT